>NZ_JAUBWA010000085.1:14747-33043 GCF_036702825.1 Microcoleus sp. A003_D6
AATTTTGCGGGTTTTAATTTCTTTTTTGCCGCAGAGGAATCTCGATCGCAAATTCCGAACCTTCTCCCAATACAGAATTGCAGGAAAGCTTGCCTCCGTGTTTTTCTACTACAATAGAATGCGAAATTGCCAATCCTAAGCCTGTGCCTTTGCCAATGGGTTTAGTAGTAAAAAACGGGTCAAACAAGCGCTTTTTCACATCTTCGCTCATCCCTGGGCCGCTGTCAGCTATCCGCATCGCCACGCAGTTATTGTCGGTTATTTCGGTGCGAATCGTAATTGCGAGATTTTTTGCCGTGGGCTCGGGTTTATTCATCTCCATTTCCACGGCGTCGATCGCATTGCTCAACAAATTCATAAATACTTGATTTAACTGACCGGGATAACATTCAACTAAAGGCAAGTTCCCGTATTCTTTAATCAGATTAATTGGCGGGCGATCGGGTTTATTTTTCAGGCGGTTTTGCAAAATCAGCAGCGTGCTTTCAATGCCTTCGTGAATGTCCACTTGTTTCATTTCGGCTTCGTCAAGTCTTGAGAAAGTCCGCAGGCTCAAAACTATGTCGCGGATGCGATCGGCTCCGACTTTCATAGATGATATCATTTTCGGTAAATCTTCAATAATGTAATCAATTTCATAGGCTTCTATGGCCTTTAAAATTGTGGCGCTAGGTTGCGGGTATTCCTGCTGGTAAAGTTGCAGCATTTTTAGCAAATTTTTAGTATATTCGCTGGTGTAGCTGATATTGCCGTAGATAAAGTTAACCGGGTTGTTAATTTCATGGGCAACACCTGCTACTAACTGTCCCAAACTAGACATTTTTTCACTTTGAATTAATTGAGTTTGGGTGCGTTGGAGTTCGTGCAAAGTTTGTTCTAGCTGTTGAGTTTGAGCTTGAGCTAATCGGGCCGCTGTGCGGGTTTGGGTGTAGAGTTCGGCGTGGTCGATCGCGATCGCAATTTGAGCGACCACCGCTTGCATCAGTTCGACTTCCGAGTCGCTCCAATTTCGCATCGACACAGCCTCATAGCAGGTGATCGCGCCAATATCGCCGGAAGCAGTATAAATTGGCAGCGACAGCACTGATTTAACTTTTATTGCCTGGAAAGATGCGCACAATTCTGCATTTTCACAAGTGCTAACATCATCTATTCGCAGAATTTCTCGGCGCAAAATTTGCTGGACTCCTGCACTAGATGTGTCCTCTACAACATAAGTACCTAGTAAACTTGGTAAAGCTGGATTTTTGGCTTCACAAACTATGTCCCAAACCGGAGGATTGCTATTTGGGCGATACCAAGTGAAGATGCACAAATCTAGGTGCATCAGATTGCGAATTTCTTGAACGGCGGTTTCTAAAATAGTTTCTAAATCCAAAGAAGTGCGAATCTGGTTGGCAATTTGATTGAGCAGTTGTTCTCTCTGAGCTTGCTGCCTTAGCGCTTGTTCCGATCGCACTAATGTTTCTTCTGCAAGGAAGCGATCTGTTAAATCTTGGAGGACTGCTTGGATAATTTTTTCATTTCCAACTTCGATGACTGTCAGCACGACTTCGGCAGGAAAATCAGTACCGTCTAATCGCTGGTGAACCCAATCAAAACGGTGGTTTCCCCGCTCAAAAGCGATCGCCGTCATTTCGTTAGCCAAGCTCGCAGAATCACTGCCGTTGGGTTGGAAAGGAGGTGAGAGTTTGCCTGGGTTTTGGCCGTACAACTGTTGCGGGGCGGTGCAGCCGAATAGTTTTAGGGTGGCTGTGTTGGCATCGGTGATGGCATTGTCACATAACATAAAAACGGGCAAACTGGTTAATTCGTAGAGCGATCGAAATTTGGCTTCCGACTGCTGCAATGCGGCTTCTGTTTGCTTGCGATCGGTAATGTCGGCAACCATTGCCAAAGCGCCCACATAGCATCCCTGTTTGTCGGTCAAGGAATTAGTAGAAACTATCGCCCACAAGTCGCTGCCGTCTCGGCGACGGAACCTAAAATCGCGCTGTTCGTTAATTCCTTGATTGCGGCGGTTGAGATTGGCTTGTGCGATCGCCATGCCTTCTGCATCCATGAAAGCAAATAGCGGCTGTCCGATCGTTTCCTCTGGGGTGGTGCCGAGCATATCGGCCATTTTTTGGTTGACAAAAGTAGTTTTACCCTCCGCATCTATCATCCAAATTCCTTCGTCTGCTGTCTCGACAATGCACCTGTATTTTTCCTCGCTTTCCTTGAGGGCTTCTTCTGCTAATTGGCGAGCGGTAATGTTTTGAGTCATTAGCAATCCGCCGATGATTTCTTGCCGTTCGTTTCTGACTGGCAAAGTATAAGCGAGGTAGATGCGATCGCGGTAAGTAAATTCTGTAATAACTGTTTCTCCTGCGAGTGCTGCTCGATAATTTGGCTCGACTGCACCGCAAAAATTAGGCTCGAATACTTCCCAGATTGTCTTGCCTTCCATCAATTCTTTGGAAAGCCCCACGGCTGCTAATTCTGTACCTTCTACCAGGGTGAAGCGCATTTCTCGATCGAATAACATCACCGCGCCGTTAGGAATGTTGCTTGCCATAGTGCGGTAAAGCTGTTCGCTTTTTTGCAGTGCTGCTTCTGCTTGTTTGCGATCGGTAATTTCGATGACGACTGAACCAATGCCGATCGCCTCGCCGATTTCATCTAGCAGGGGAAAGTAAGAGGCTACGGTATGTCGCATTACCCCTGGTTGTCTTTGGTTTTCGCGGCTTGTCTCGATGTTGATTGCAGATTGTTTTGTACTCAAAATTTGTTGGTAGAAAGGCTCCACCAACGGGGCGATTTCCGGCAATATTTCTCGCACAGTTTTGCCAATATGATCTGCTGGATTTAGACCGTTCATTTCAGCCAGCATTTTATTAATTTGTACGAACCGCAGTTGGTCGTCCAAAATACACAATCCCACCGGAGATTCCGAGAAAAAAACATCAAACTGTGCTTGCTTCCGAGCTAGTTCTTTTTCGAGAGATTTGCGATCGCTGATATCTGTTAAGTAACCAATCATCCCGACAAGTTCTCCCGTGCTGTCTTTCAACAGAGAAAGCGACAGGTACGAGTAAAAATCTTCTCCTGATTTACGGCGGGTTATAACTTCTACTTCATGGGAGCCTTTTTCTTGTAGCGGTTTGATGATTTTATCTAACAAAAATTCGTGCTGTTCTGGCGGGTAAAGCATAGCAACTTGCTGTCCGATTACCTCACTTGCGCGATAGCCGTATAGCTTTTCTGAGCCTTGATTCCAACTGATTATAAAGCCTTCCATATCTGTACAAATTACCGACTCGTGAATTTGTTCGATAATCTGATTTTGCAGCCGCAGTTTCGAGTTTGCTTCTTCGAGTTCCGCGATTTTTTCTTGGAGTAGTTCGTGAGTTTTTGTCAGTTCGTCCGTCTGATTTGCCAGCAATTTTTCAAGATGACAATTGCAGTGCGGCGGCGCTGATTCGGGGAGATCGCTGTTTTCATCCCGATCGTTAAAAATTTCGATCGCACTCAGCCAAATCGCGCACTCTCCCTCTGTTTCAATTGCCCGATCGGAAACTCGCACGGGTACGAGATGACCGTTTTTATGTTTGTATGCTGCTTCGCACGGGCCCGTGCAGCTATTTTTTGCTTGAATTTCTAGATATTTTTCTCTCGCAGCGCATTCTGTTTGCAGAATTTCCCAGTAGTTGAGGTTGAGAGTTTCTGCAACTGTGCGACCGATAATACTTGCAAAAGCTGGATTTATGTCTAGAAAAGTCCCGTCCGTCCGGCACAAGGCCAGCCCGATCGGGCACAGTTCTAACAATTGGCGGTTGCAGCGATCGCGCTTGGCTTTTCCTAACTGGCTTTGCATCTGAAGATAGCTGGGCTTGTGATATTTTATTATATCTTTTTATCTTGTTTATTGTTGTGATTTTTCTCACTCAGTAAGGAAGAAGGAATAACTTCCTTCTTCCTTCTTTTTTCAATTAATCGCGGGCGATACCTTCGGATCGGGCGGCTAACTGCACAGCACCTGCGACAGCAATGGCAACTCTTTCGTCAAAAACCGACGGTATAATGTGTTCTTTGTCAAGCTGGGAAGGGCTGACTAAAGAGGCGATCGCATAAGCTGCACCCAAATACATACTTGTGGTAATCGTGCTAGCTTTGCAATCCAAAGCACCTCGAAATATCCCCGGAAATGCCAAAACATTGTTAATTTGATTCGGGTAATCGCTGCGTCCAGTTGCTATAATCGCCGCATCTTCCACAATTAATTCAGGCTGTATTTCGGGAATGGGATTTGCCATTGCAAAAACAATGGGATTCTCGGCCATCGAACGCACCATCGAACGGGTGAGCACGCCGGGGGCGCTGACGCCTAAAAATACATCGGCACCGGCGATCGCATCTTCCAAAGTACCGCTTGAAGGCACAGCAAATTCTAATTTTTCTGGATTCATATCCGTGCGGTCTTTGGAGAGGACGCCTTTGGAGTCGCACATGATGATGTTTTCGGCACCTGCTTGGCGCAGCAAGCGGGCGATCGCGACTCCGGCCGCACCGGCTCCGTTAATCACGATACACACTTCTGCGATGGTTTTTTTGACGAGTTTCAAGGCATTAATTAATGCCGCCAAACTGACAATCGCCGTGCCGTGCTGGTCGTCGTGAAAAATCGGAATATCTAAGGTTTCCCGCAATCTTGCTTCGATTTCAAAGCAGCGGGGAGAAGAAATATCTTCGAGGTTAACGCCGCCAAAAACCGGGGCGATATTCTGCACGGTGCGAATAATTTCCTCAGTATCTTGGGTGTTCAAACAGATAGGAAAGGCGTCAATACCTGCAAATTCTTTAAATAGCATGGCTTTCCCTTCCATGACTGGCAGTGCGGCGGCAGGGCCGAGGTTTCCCAGTCCCAAAACTGCGCTGCCGTCGGTAACAATGGCAACAGTATTTTGTTTGATGGTGAGGTTGTAAACTTGTTGGGGGTCATTGGCGATCGCCGTGCAGATGCGGCCGACTCCAGGGGTGTATGCCATTGCCAAATCTGACTGGCGTTTGAGGGAAATTTTGCTAATTACGCTGATTTTTCCGCCGCGGTGCAAGTTGAAAGTGCGATCGTACACGTCGATCACTTTAATATCCGGCAGCGCTTTCACGGCTTGGACTATTTCTTCGTTGTGTTCGATGCTGTAAGCATCGACGGTGATATCGCGAACGGTAGTGGCGCGGGTTTGCTCGATTAAGTCGATTTGGCCGAAGTTGCCGCCGACAGATGCGATCGCGCTAGTGACTCTTGCCAGCATTCCCGGCTGGTTCGGCAGGGCAACGCGAATCGTTAAACTAAAGCTGGGGTTCGGTGTCAGTTTTACCATGATTGCTTGATTTCAGATTTGAGAATTTCAATCTTAGATTTTATCGCCAATGTTAAGCATAAAATTTAATAATTCAAATTTTCAACTGAAATTTTTAACAAATTCTATGAGCCTGCGATCCGATCGCTCTGCTATACAAGCGGGTACCTGGGGAACTCATCTTTTTTTGAGTAGAGCTTTGCTGTCTCTCTTGCTGGGTAATCCGGCACAAACAACGTATTTCTTGTCATTCCCAAAGGGAGCCAAATAATCGCAATGCTCTATTTTTAAAAGTATTTCTGCTCATTGTGAACTTTACCCATTAATCGCCGAACTCTATTTTCTCAAATATTTATTCTCATTGCGAGTGTGAGCGGATATTTCGCCGAACTCTATTTTTCAAAATATTTCTGCTTATCCTGAACCCTGCGGATATTTCGCAGAACTCTATTTTTCCACGATACTAGACCTCTTGCAAAAATAACTAGGACGGGCAAGATGCCCATCCCACAAAATTTTTTTTCTTGTGGAATGGGCATCTTGCCCGTTCCAGAATTTGATTAAAAGGATTTTTCCACGATACTGTCTAATTCCTGCTGCTGTCTTTTGAAGCGAGACGCCCAGGAGAGGTGGTGCGGCTTTTTAGCGGCCTTTCTTGGGGGGACAAAAGTAGATGCACGGCTGTTTGAGCCGGTCGGTAAAAATTAGATCCACTGACAAGTGGGCATTTATGTAAAATTTGCCTGCTTGTTTAACACTTGCCAACGATTGCGAGTGCAACCTTGCTGCGCGATCGAATTACCTGCACGTTTTGCCGGAGAATTCCAGCGACTGTTACTAATAGGCAATCTACAAGAGTGCTAGCACAGGCACAGGTTCAGCCCAGCCGTGCACAGTTGCTGGTTGCTAACTGTCAATTTTACCGATCGGTCGCAGCATCAGCACATATAATAGTAAAGAATTTGCAAGCCAGACAATCGGGGGGAACTTTTTCTAAGTCTTGCATATCGACCGATCGATCTACCTCGCTGTCGGCAGGAACTATGCACAGGGCAACTTGTCCGACTCCAGCCATGAGTTCGGTAACTCGCTCCAAAATACTGTCAATTTTTTCACTTAGTTGTTCTGCTGCATCCAGACTCGGCGCGATGATGAAAAAGGTTTTGACTCCATCGGGACAAGGGGCGAAGCCGAGGGTACACTCTCGCAATAGCGCTTGAGTCGAAAGACTCAAAGGGTAATCGAAACGATCGATTACTGCTTGATAAAAGGCGATTGTCAGAGAACGATCTCCAAAAACAGGTTGGGATAACATAACTACTTCCTTTCGTAGGATTTTTGGGAGCACGGAAAAAATTTTAACATACCTTAATGTAAGTCCTTTAAATAAATTGTGTAGCGATCGCCATCATCGATCGATGTGATAATTTTTGGCTTGTCAAGCGATCGCCATTGTGATACAATGTAGCCTCAGTTACACAAGCGTGTGATTTCGATCACGTTAGCAGCAAAAGCTAAGTACAAATACATAAGTTAAAAATACCAAGTATCAAATCAAAATATTAAAGATGAACTCGATCGCCCAACAGTTAAAAACAAGATTTGAAAAAGCATTCACCGCTGCATTCGGCGAAAGTTATGCAGGTACAGATCCGATGCTAGCCGCCGCCAGCAATCCCAACTTTGGGGACTTTCAGTGCAACGCGGCGATGAGTTTGGGGAAAAAGTTAGGAAAGCCCCCACGGGCGATCGCCTCGACAATCATCGAAAACCTAGATATTACCGACATCTGCGAAACCCCAGAAATCGCCGGGCCAGGTTTTATCAATTTGAAGCTGAAACCGGCTTATTTGGAAGCGCAAATTAGTGCTATCGCCGCCGACACCCGTTTGGGGATTGAACAGGCGAAAACGCCTCAGACAATCGCGATCGACTTTTCGAGTCCGAATATAGCCAAAGAAATGCACGTCGGACATTTGCGATCGACAATCATCGGAGATGCGATCGCCCGCACCCTCGAATTTCAAGGCCACGACGTACTCAGAATCAACCACATCGGCGACTGGGGCACCCAATTCGGAATGCTGATCGCATACTTGCGCGAAGTTCACCCCGAAGCATTAACAACTGCTGACGCCCTAGACTTAGGCGATTTAGTTGCATTTTACCGCCAAGCAAAACAGCGCTTTGACACAGACGAAACCTTCAAAGAAACCGCCCGCCAAGAAGTAGTAAAACTGCAAGCAGGCGCAGAAGACACCACCCGCGCTTGGAAACTCCTATGTAATCAATCCCGCCGCGAATTTCAAGTAATCTACGACTTACTCGACATCAAACTAACCGAACGCGGCGAATCCTTTTACAATCCATTATTGCCCGCAGTAGTCGAAGATTTAACCAACCTAGGTTTGCTAGTAGAAAGTGACGGCGCAAAATGCGTTTTTGTAGAAGGTTTCACCAACAAAGAAGGCGAACCCCTGCCACTAATCGTCCAAAAAACCGACGGCGGCTACAATTACGCCACAACAGATTTAGCAGCAGTGCGCTACCGCATCCAAAAAGACAATGCAAAGCGCATAATTTACGTCACCGATTCGGGACAAGCAAACCATTTTGCCCAAGTATTTGCAGTAGCTAGAAAAGCCAATTGGATTCCCGAAGATGTCGAAATTGTCCACATTCCTTTCGGTTTGGTATTGGGAGAAGACGGCAAAAAACTCAAAACTCGTTCTGGGGATACAGTACGGTTGCAGGATTTGTTAGATGAGGCGATCGTCCGCGCACGCCAAGATTTGGAAGAGAGATTAAAAACAGAGGAAAGACAGGAAACTGAAGAATTTATTGCTAACGTATCTCGAACAGTTGGTTTGAGTGCCGTTAAGTATGCAGATTTAAGTCAAAATCGCGCCAGCAACTATGTATTTAGTTACGACAAAATGCTCGCATTGCAAGGAAATACCGCTCCATATATGCTGTATGCTTACGTGCGCGTCCAGGGAATTCGCCGCAAAGGTGAGATTAATTTTGATAATTTAGATGCTGGTGCGAAAGTGATTTTGCAATCCGATACCGAGTTGGTATTGGCAAAGCATTTATTGCAGTTGAATGAAGTTGTGAATGCTGTGGGCGGCGATTTGTTGCCGAATCGAATTTGTCAGTATTTGTTTGAATTGGGTCAAAAGTACAATCAGTTTTTTGAGCAGTGTCCGGTGTTGAAAGCTGAGGAACCGTTGCGGACTTCGCGGTTGATTTTGTGCGATTTGACGGCGAGGACTTTGAAGTTGGGGCTAGGATTGTTGGGGATTCAAGTGTTGGAAAGAATGTGATTTAAAATTTGTAGCTGTAGGGTGCGTGAGAGCGATAAATATTTGAATCTAGGTTATGAGACTGTTTGCACTCACGCACCGCCCAAAGTCTTGAACAATACCGATGTAACCGGAAATAAGATAACTTTAACCGCTGATGAACACTGATGAAGAAAGGGCTATCTTAGTTTGCAATACAGTTATCCTGCTTGGAGCGCAATTTTTAATCGCCGTTCCGATCGTTACCTGCCTTTTCTTCTGTTGCTTCTCCTGGGTTTTCAATCAACTCGTTAAATTCGCTGATAATTGCTAAAATGCGATCGGAGGCAATGTCTGATTGTTCGGATTTTGAATAAATGGCAATCAAGATAACGATCGTCATTGTTTGAAGGTAATAAATGAATCTATATCCACCGCTTTTTCCTTTTTGAACATCGCTGTTTTTAACACGCACCTTAAATATTTCGTAACCAGTCCCAGGTATCGGAACTCCCAGCAACTCTCCAGCTTGCAGTTTTTCAATAATTGGCTGAACATCCGATCGGATATGGCGGTACTTTTTAGAAAGAGCGCGTAAGTCGCGTTGGAATTCTCGCGTAGGTATAATCTGTCTTAAAGGAGGATTATTCTGCATCAATTCCATCCCACAGTTCAGAAAGCGCTACTGTCTGCCCTGTCATTGCTTCGTGCCATCCTTGACGAAAACACTCTTCTGCTGACTTCAACGTTTCGTCGTAAAGAACAATTTCTTGTTTTGCGCGTTGGGAAGCAGCCACAAGTTGCTGTTGCGTTTTCTCGAAAGATTCGTCCCATTGAAGCTCATCTTTTAATTCTGCGATATACTCTTTCAAGTATGCTGCTACTTGCTGCTGTAAAGTTTCCGGTAGAGACTCCATTATCTTGATCTCTGCATCAATACCTTCCCAAAGTTCCGATACAGGTCTAGTTTTTCCTGTCTTTATTTCCAGCCATGCTTGCCGAAAACTTTCTTCTGGAGATGGGAGTGCTGCTTCGTCTTCATCAGCAAGAACGACGATGCGAACTCTGCGTCCAGCGAATTTTGCCGCTTGGGCGAGAATTTCTTCCCAAGTTCCCTCTAGTTCTAACACTTGTGCTGTCATTGGTTTTACTTTTTTAAAGAGTTGGATTTAGTTAATTATAGCGCATTCCTCAAATCGAGCATTTACGGTTTTTTGTTAACAATCAAGCTCTCCAGGATGCCTTTAAACATTGTTACGACAATTTGGCGATCGTTATCTCTCACAAAAATATCGTAATTGGGAGTTGAGTTAATTTCTATTAACCAATATTGTCCGTTTTTATCTAGCGCGATGTCAAACCCAGCATAGTCGATCGCCATTTCTGCAAAAACAGGTTTAACAAAATCTTCAATCTCCGACATGAGAGTGGGGTTAATTATATGTTTGGCTTTTGCACCTTCCCAGTGCAGCGGACTCAAGTTTCCCGCAAATACAGCCTGAGACTTGTCTTTCTCGTACAGCAAAACTAGCTTTTCTTTGCAGAATACAGCCCGATATTCGCGGGCAATTTCGATATATTCTTGAGCTAGGGCCACATAGTCATAATCTTTGCTGTTAACGTTAAATATAATGTCTAGGGATTCTTTAATTTGCTCTCTAGTTTCACACAAAAAAACATTGTTGCCACCAGCACCGCGATTTCTTTTGAGAATCACCGGGAAAGAGAATTTTTTGTTTACTTCTAAAACTATTGATTCAATATCTGGGAAACTCAAATACTTTTTATACTTCTCCTCGCAGTGAGGCGAGACAAAACCGAGAGTTCTGGGAGTCTTTATTTTGCCGTTTAATAGTTGATAGGTATATTCTTTGTCTTTAAAAATCTCTGCTACTGACGCGCTGTTAAATGGCATCATGTAATTTACAAAATAATATTCTTCGCCGCCCTGTTTGATTCTAATCAAGTTTTGGGAATGATGCAGGATTTCGTAAGGGATATTTAATTCCTCACAAGCTGCCAGCAGGATTTCAATATTGGTTAGCATAAAATGTAACTTAACTTGTGACTTTTAATTTTTTCTGCACGCTCAGTCAAGATCCCGCCACTCGCGAGCATCCACAAATCTCGACAAATGCCCCACATTTGTTGTAGCAATAACAACCGCTTCTCCACCGCCACGAAGCAGCAAAGCTTGAGCTGCTAAAATCACATCTCCATCAAGTTCTTTGGGATCTGCTGTCGGCATTCCTGCCTGACGCGATGCCGCCCACAACTCTGCCACTTTGAGAATTACTGGCGTTGTTATCGGCAAGTATTCCAGCCAGCGTAATTTGCATTCATCAAGGCGCCTGATACCTGCCAGCTTATTTGCCCGCAATAACTCGCGCCGCACTTCATAATCTGCTATTTCAGGTAAAATCATCCTGTAGCCTTTAAATAGCAAAGATTCTACCCAAAGTTGGCACTCTACAGTCACAGGCGGCCCTTGGGATTTGTTAATATTCCCAGAGGCCCCGAATCCAATAAAACTATCATTTTTGTTGCACAAATAACGGTCGGTTCGACGAAAGCCTGTCTTCGTCTAATACTTTTTGCAAATATTCAAATGTCTCTGTTTGTTCCTCGGCGTCTCCTTCTTCTCGCCACTTTTGCAACCATTCTATTGCTGCTAAATTCCTCTGCATTTGTTCTTCCTTCGTCCTTTGCGGAACTAGGGGCAAGGTATTGCTATTGAAAGGATTTATCCATTGGCTTAACCGCATATCGATCGCTTCCGCAATTATCGCTTTCAATTCTCCAACGGTCAAGTCTGATACTCGTTTGGTTTCGAGAATTATCGCTTGCAGTTCTTCAACTGTCAGGTCTGCTACTCGTTTTGTTTCCATTTTGCAACCTCATTCTTTCAAAGTTATCTGAAAAAGTTGAGATTCGAGAATCTCTCTCAAACCTCAAATTTCATCAAATTTTATCCAAACAACCGCTGCTGCCCGTTTGCCGCATCTTTCCCGGCATAAATCTCGCGCGTTCCCTTGGGAATGTAAATCCAATCGAATTCTTGCAAGCGGTTTGTCAAATTGGAAATGCTCACTCCCAACTCATCTCTCATTTTGTATAAATGCGACCACTTTGTTAAATCGCGTCCCTGTCTTTTTTCCTCCAAAATACACCGAGGCATCAACAAACAGCTTGCAAAATATTGCGCTTGCCATTCGATCGACAAAACCTTATTATCAGCACTCGCACCCCGACAAACAAACGGTTCCTCGACATCAGACGCCGTTTTTCCTTGATTGCCCAAGTTTAATTCCAACTGTTCCACAGTGCCGTCTGCTTCGTCTTGATTGACGTGTAGCACCCAGTGGCCGATTTCGTGGGCGATCGTCGATTCGATGAAACCCGGCGGTTTTTCGAGAATCTGTTCGTTGATTTCGATTAACCGCTGCTGCGGCAAAATCCTCGCCGCGATCGCACCTTCTTCATCCGGCTCAATGTAGTCCCAAACTACGCCCAAGTCCAGAAAATCAGCAACCGTTGTCGCTTCAAAAGGCCATTTCGGAGCAAACTTTTGCGTTTTCTGCATCTGCATCAGGATGTCATTTGCCAAACGCTCGATCGATTCTTTGGGATAGAAGCAATACGGTTTAAAAATACTCACTATCAGGGGCCTCTCTTACGCTTCAAAAGATTGTTTGAGCCAATCTGGATTTTCTTGCATCCGGCGAAAAAGAGCCTGCATTTCCTTCGGATTCTGCTTCAGCAGCGCTTCGTACTGCTGCGGCAGTCTCCCCGCCAAGAAAATCAATTCCTCTTCGTTTATGTCTAGATTCCGCGCTAGCGATCGAATTACGTCCTCTTTTGGCGCGTAATCCGCTCGATCGTTCTCCAACTTAGACAAATAAGTAAAATCCACACTTAGCATAGCAGCTAGCTCACGTTGTGAGTAAGCTTTGTCCTTGCGAGCTTGACGGATCAGTCTTCCAAATGTTTGTTCCACGGTTTTTCGCCTCCTGACAAGCATTCTAGCCTGTTTTGATGAAAAGTTCAACAAAATACTTGACGGGAAAATCAACCCGCGCTACCATGAGGTTAGTTGACGGTTTAGTCAACTAGACTAGCCCACTGGTAGAGTTGAGTGTACAAAATAGCCTAGCAAACACGCTACATATATAGCGCAGTCAACTGAGAGAGGAGTGAGAAGCGCTGTCAAAACGCTTGTACGCAGCAAATAAAAAGGAGCAGATCGCAAATGCTGAGAACCTGGACAGACACGCATTACAAGCTCGAAGACGATGACTGGCTATACATCGCCACCCACGAAGAACAAAGCTCAGCCTCACTGGTTTGTCCCGGCTACGCGCGGGATGGCGAAGGCTTCAGCATCCACTTCACCCCAGCGCACTTAGAAACCTTAGAGCATTTGCTCGCCGCGCTGCGGATTATTAAAGCTCAACAAGAGGCGATGCTTGATTATACCTATCCAGAACCAAAAGCGACAAAACATCTCATTCGGTAATCGAAAATCGCAGAAAGTTCGGAAACCGAACCTGTAACGTATTTAACTGATTTAACGGATGGATTTTTATGGAACAGGGAAGAGGGCCATGAGCGAAGTCGAAGGGTAAAAATCAGAAAGAAAGAAGGCTGTAAAGGCGCGATCGAATCGCGCCTTTACCATAAATTTTACAACAGATGAAAATGAAAAAATCAACGAAAATTCAAATCCAACCAAACCTGCAACAAAACCGTTTGAGAGAGAATTTCGAGATGCTCGACCAAATTCGGGCCGACGCAGTTAACGACATCGAAAGTCTCGCCGAAGACTTCCAGCACATGACTTTAGTTGCCGAATCTATCCGCCGGAATTACCGAGCTTTGTTAGCCCAAAATCAATTGCTAAAAGACACACTTTTAAGTATAGTTGACGAGTGCGACTGCTGGGCAGGAAATCGGTGCGATCGCTGCCAGCAGATTCTCAAAATTCTAGCCAGCGACAATCCCGAAGAAAAACCCGATGCAGCCAGAAAATACCGCGCTATTCTCAGCCAACTGCGGAACTTAGGATAACTGAAAACGTCTCAGTAAAAAACCTAAAAAAAGTTAAAATCAGGAGAAAAAAGCATTATGACACTAGCAACTGCCAAAGATAGCAAAGCCCAAATCTTGCAAAAGTTTCAGCAGATTTTAGCCGACCAGAAAAATATCGAATCCAAAGTAGAAACCAAAGAACAGTCAGCCGAAAAAGCCAAAAACAAACAACTCCTCGAAGTCGCGTCTACATACACAATAGACAGCATCGTCAAAGGCCTAGCCGACTTGCAATTAGATTTCGGCAGCGTCATCAGCGGACTTTCCGAAAAATTGAAGGCGGAATCTTCAAAATTAGACGAATTAAAACGCGCGATCGAAATTGAAGCCGAACAATTGCAAGAGTTGCAGCAAATTAGAGTGGTAGCAGATGCCCTCCACATTTTAACTCAAGAGCACCGAGAAAAATTGACTGTACTCGAACAAAACAGCGCTAACCAACGCGAAATTCTCGAAAAAGACACGGCCCAAAAACGCAAACTTTGGGAAGAAGAACAGCAAAAATTTGATGCAGCAGTTCAAGAAAAAACTGCACTCACCACCAAAGAGCGTCAGGAAGAAACAGCCGATTACCAATACGAATTACAGCGCGATCGCAAAATCGAAACCGACGAATACGAAGAAACGAAACGCAAACTAGAACGGGAGTTGCAGCAATCTACTCGCGAAAAAGACAAAAACTGGACACAGCGCGAAAAAGTCCTCACCGACAATCAAGCGGAGTTTGAAGAGAATCAAAGAAAAGCCGCCGGATTTGAAGAAGAACTCAAACAGGCTTATGTGAAAGCCAAAGAAGAAGCAATTCAAGAAGTTTCCCGCGAAGCTAAAGTCAAGGCAGATTTAGTGGATAAAGAATGGGAAGGAAGCAAGCAGGGATATGAATTGAAAATGCAATCTTTACAGCAGACAATTGGGCGGCAAACCGAACAAATCGCCGAAATTACCGCGCAACTGCAAGCCACGATGAAGCAAGCGCAAGATTTGGCCATGAAAGCTTTTGCCAGCAAAGCTTAAAACCCTGTAGAAAAAATGAGCCAAATTTCCGAATTATTCACAAATGAAAAACCATGAACAAAAAAGTTAGCGACAAAAGCACCAAGGCTGAAATCTTAGAAGCGTACAAGGAAGCAGCGCAAGAAAAAGCGCAGTTAGAATCGCAAATCAAACAGCTAAACGCTTCCCCAAAGCAAACAGCAGTCCAAGAAAAACCTATTGTGGAGGCACAAAAAACAATGGCTTTAACTCAAAACCCACAAAAAATGCAGTCCACAATCGACAATTTGATTTTGCTGCAATTTGGCTTTGGTGGGGCTGTCAGCGAGTTGTCTGAGAAATTAACTTCTGAAGCTGCTAAAGTCGAAGAATTGCGCCGCACTGTGGGCGAGGAAGTTCAACAACTGCAAGACTTGCACAGTTTAGAAGATATTGCAGAAGATACGCTGGACAGTTTAATTCAACAGTACGAAGAAAGCGCGAAAACATTTACCAACGAACTCAGCGAACAGCGCGAAACTGTTGAACGGGAATTGTTGGAACGCCGGCAAGCTTGGGAAAAAGAGCAGGAACTCCAAAAGTTGGCAGTTAAAGAACGCAATGAAAATCAGCAAAAAGCTCGCCAGCGGGATGAAGAGTTGTATGATTACGATTTGAATCTTCAGCGAAATCTGGATATCGAAGAATACGAACAGCGCCAGCAAACGCTGTACAAAGAAATTGAAGAATTTAAGCAGGAACAGGAGAAACAGTGGGCGGAACGCGAAAAATCTATTTCTGAACGAGAAAAACTTTATGCTGAGGTGAAAGCTAAGGTAGAAGCTTTTCCGAAGGAACTGGAAGCTAATATCAAGAATGGCAAAGATAGCGGTCGCAATATCGGCAATTATCAAGCTAAAATTAAGTCTGATTTGTTTGCTAAAGACCTTGAAGGACAAAAGCAAAATTACGAGTTGCAAATTCAAGGAATGTTGCAGACAATTCAAAATCAAGAGTCTCGCATTGCTAGTTTGTCGAAACAACTTGATTCGGCGTTAAAACAGGTGCAAGATTTGGCGGTGAAAGCAATTGAAGGTGCGTCGAATTTGAATTCGTTCCAAGCTGTGAAGGAAATTGCGATCGAACAAGCGAAGACTCAGCAGAAAAGTAAGTAATTTGTAGTGCTTTTAGGAGCTAATTAGGTTGCTTTAGATACCCGATTTCTTGAAGAAGTCGGGTATCTGGGTATTGAAGGGAGAGATTTTTGCGATCGCCCGCGAACTGTGCAAAAATATAAGTATTTAGGATTAGGACAACTGCTATGCTTGATACTAACAACTTCGATCCGCGCGACATTCCTATATATTCTATCCCTCAAGCGGCGCAATATCTCAGGCTGCGGAAGGATAGCTTGCGAGATTGGGTTGGTGGCTGGTTCTCGAAAACAAAAGCCCAGAAGCGCTTCTTTGAACCACTGATTAAGTTAGCTCAACCCAATAATTTTGAACTGCTTCCTCAGTCCAAAACTACACTACTTTCTTTCACAAATTTGGTAGAGGCTCATGTCTTGATTGCCATTTTTAAGGCTACAGGCTTCTCCCGAAAACAACTTAGCACTGAACTCAACTACATCAACCGTCATCTTTCGACTCCTCAATTATATGCTGGAAAGGAGTTTCAAATCGAGGGAATACCTCTTTTATTTGAGAGATTCGGACAGAAGCTTGCAGCATCCGACAGGGAACAGGAAGCAAGGCAGATTCTAAAAACTTATTTCGATCGCATTGTACGAGATGAAGCTGGATTACCCCTCAAACTCTACCCTTTCACGAAGCTACCAGGTGCCGACGAACCTAAAACAGTGATGATTGACCCCAGAATATCATTTGGCCGTCCAGTTTTAGCTGGAACTGGCATTCCCACAGCTATGCTGGCGGAACGCTACAAAGCTGGGGATTCCATCGATGAACTTGCCGAAGACTACAATTGCGATCGGCTCCAAATTGAGGAAGGTATTCGCTGCGAACTCCAGCTAGTAGCAGCATGAATGAGATATTTTTCATAGACAGATGTTTAGGAAAGAAACTGGCAGATTCACTGCGAAATGTCGGGGCTACAGTAGAAATTCACGACGATCATTTTAGTCAAGATATCAATGATGAGGATTGGCTGAGGATAGTTGGAGAGCGCAATTGGGTGGTATTAACAAAGGACAAGAAAATCGCTAGCCGTCCTTTGGAGTTATTAGCCGTGGCTCAAGGCGATGTAAGGCTTTTTGCATTTGTGGGCGGCGATGTTTCTGGAGTTGTAGTGACACAAGCTTTTGTAAATGCCTTAGAAAATATGCAACGATTTATTCGGGGGAATCCAGCACCTTTCATCGCTAAGGTGTACCAGTCGGGTTTGGTAAAGCCCTGCAAGAACCAAAAAGAACTTTTGAGAATGCTCCCTAAAACCAGTGAGTAAATCATCCCAAATCAATCTCCCTTAGTCCAGTTTCCCAACTGTCTACTCTCACCCTGTTTTCCTTGAGCATCAAACCCTATCTACAGCGTTCTAGTTTTTAGTCAAAAGCCCGATCGCCCTGTTCACTTATTTAAACTGTCCCTTCCTCTCCTGACCGCTTCACTCACGCTATCTATTCTTTAAGTTAATCAACCAAAAGATATATTTGACTTAGAGGCACTATGCAGAAACAAATCATACGTCAAAAAGATACTAATGCTTGGATACTTCAGTGCTGGGTTTCTTTTATTCTTGCCCTTTCCGCAACTACTGTAGGTATCATTTATTTACAGGTAGATCCCTGGCAAAAAGCTTTTATGGGTATGGGTTTAACTTTTTCAATCGGCTCGTCTTTTACTTTAGCAAAAACCATTCGCGATAACAACGAGGCAACAACATTAACTGCCAGAATCGACGAAGCTAGAGTGGAGAAAATTCTCGCTGAACACCATCCTCTCAAATAAATTAATTATACAATGTATACACAAAACAGCCCGTCCGGGCTGTTTTTGTTGTTTGATCCACAGGTTTCAAGTTGTAGATGTGAATTGGGGATTTCAATGGCTACCCAACTTAGTCTTTTGTCGCTGGCGACCACGGGCCCGAATCGTCGCATACTCCAGGGGAAAGCCAACGACAGGTATCACCTGATCCTTGCGCTCTTCTTCCAGATTCTTGAGTTCGGTGTAGTCAAGCCAGTGAATGCAATTCACCGGACAAGTGTCGATCGCCTCAGCAATCAACTCTTCAGAATCCCCGTCTTGTCGAACTACACGCGATCGACCGTAATCCGGTTCAATATAAAAAGTATTGCGAGCAACGTGAGCGCAGTGCTTGCAGCCAATGCAGGTAATCTCATCAACATAGACACCTTTTTGGCGCAACACGCCGCCCAATTCCGGTTCAAAACCAGAGCGATCGGGCGCATCCCGCAAAAAACCTCCCAACTCCGGCTCTAAACCAGAGCGATCGCTTGCTGTATCTATTCCGAGTCCAGAAAGCTCAGACATTTAGACCCCACAATAGTAATTGACACTCCCCGCGCGATCGCGACGGGGATTCTTAAGACATTTCGGTCTTAATATCCCTATTACTAGGGTTTCCG
>NZ_JAUBWA010000086.1:0-10525 GCF_036702825.1 Microcoleus sp. A003_D6
AAACATTTTTCCTTGTGGAACGGGCCGGAGAGCCCGTTCCAAAATTTGATTAAAAGGACTTTTGCAAGAGGTCTATTTTACAACCCCGTCGTTTGATGTTTGTAATGACTAGCCCTAAACCGCCGGGTTTCAACCGCCGATTTCATGGACTTCAACTACTAGAATAAATCCCTCTTTCTTCCAGTTGCTGCATAAAAAACTCTTCCAAAGTAGGTTTAGCTAAATTCATCCCAATTAGCTGCCCTCCCGTAGCGCTCAGACTAGAAAGAAACTCCTTCGGACTGCCCTGCAAATGACCGTACCACAAATCATTATCAACTTCCATATCCGGTATCCATTTTTGCAGGATATTCAAATGGCCGCCCCTACCTTCAACCCGGTAAGTTTCAGTATTACCCAAAAGTTGGTCGATCGCACCAATGCAGATTAACTCACCCTTCGCTAAAATTGCCACGCGATCGCAAATCTTCTCCACATCAGACAATATATGCGAATTAAAAAAAATTGTTTTTCCTTGATTTTTCAGCGATAAAATTATCTCCCGCATCTGATAGCGTCCCATCGGATCTAAACCCGACATCGGTTCATCTAAAAATACCACATCTGGATTGTTAATCAAAGCTTGAGCCATGCCGATCCGTTGCAGCATTCCCTTGGAATACTGGCGCAACTGTTTTTTAATTGCTGCCGATTGAGCTAGCCCAACTAAGTCTAGCAAATGCGGAATTCGCTGCCGCTGAATCGAGGGAGGAATTTGAAATAACCCCGCCGCAAATTGCAAGAATTCCCAGCCCGTGAGATAATCGTAAAAATAGGGATTTTCTGGCAAATAGCCGACTCGCTGCTTCACTGTGCGATCGCCCAAAGGCCTCCCCAACAGCAGCGCCCTCCCGGAAGTCGGCTGCACTATACCCAGCAAAGTTTTCAGCAGCGTAGTTTTTCCCGCTCCATTTTGCCCTAACAGCCCGAAAGTTTCCCCCTCAAAGACACTTAGAGTGCAACTTTTGAGCGATTCAATCTTTTGGTTCATCCAAAAGCCAGTACGGTAGAACTTCCCCAGATTAAATGTTTCCACTACTGGGGTAGATCCGGGCATCTCGGTGGGATTGGGCGCATCTACAAGAGGTTCCATTTTTGTCAGAGAAATAACTAGCACCTGATTATATTCTATTTCATAAGTTAAGTAATAATTGATTTTTTTAATGTTAAACTAATATTAGCTGCACTGAAAATTTTCTGAATATGGATCGTTCAAAAATTATTGCTATTATCACAGGGGTGATTTCTATAATTTTAGCAGTTGCCTATCTGCTGCTCGTCACCATCCTCGACTTCCGAGGGGAAATGCTGCCCGCACCTCAAAGTCAGTTGCCAGTCTCGCTGCCAATTCAGCAATTAGGCACTGCCAACCCGACTTTGCGAGTACATTAGTTATTAGACCTCTTGCAAAAATCCTTTTAATCAAATTCTGGAACGGGCTCTCCGGCCCATTCCACAAGAAAAAAAAATTTGTGGGATGGGCATCTTGCCCGTCCTAGTTATTTTTGCAAGAGGTCTATTGGTTATTAGTTATTAATTATTGCAATAACAACTAACAACCAACAACTGCCAACTAACAACTGCGAACTGCCAACTGCGAACTGCCAACTAACAACTGCCAACTGCCAACTAACAACTAACTAATACACGTGAATTGCTTTCATCATGTGATATGCAACTAGCAACTGCGTCAAAGCTAGCGGGTAACTTTGCAAAACTTCGCCAGTTGTGCCGATCAGTTTGCCAATTTCCGGGTTGCCTTGGGCGGAGCAAAATCCCCGCAGGTGCGGCAACTCGCTGCACAACATCTTTTCCAGTTCGTTTACTTGCTCGCTGGTAGCGTGGGAGTCTACTTCCAAAACGTCAACCGGTTTGCCCATATCCCGATCGAGCCCCAAGCGAATTGCAGGTCTAAAACTCTCGCTGCCTCGACCTAAAATCTCAGTAAAATCAGGGTGAGGAATTGTCGGCCTGAGCACTAAACGGACGCTCAAATTGGATTCCTTGTCCGCTTCGGGCGGGTAAAAACTAACTACAACGTCGGCAGATTTGCGCTGAGGACGAATGAAGTCTTCAGAGTCCGATTCCCGTTTTTGTATTTCGGCAAGCACCTGTTCTTCAGTATAACCGCGCTTCATGACATCGCGCTTAACTTTCCACTGAGTTCGCAACTCTTCTGGGGGAGCCAGATACACTTTTACGTCGTAAGAATCGCGGATTGTTCGGGTTGCGTAACCCAGCAAACCTTCAACTATTACAAATTTGCTGGGCTTGATGTATTCCGGCGGGTCGAATGTACCTGTGGTGTGGTTGTAGATGGGTTTGAGAATTGCTTGTCCGGTGCGTAGCAGGCTGAGGTGCTGCTGCATGATGTCGAGGTAATTGCAGTCGGGATGCAATGCTGTCAGCCCGATTTCGGTCCGCTGCTTTCTGTCGTAGCGGTGATAGTCGTCAGTGCAAATCACAGTGACATTTTCTGGGCCCAATACTTGGGCAATTCCCCGCGTGAGAGTGGTTTTTCCCGCTGCGCTGTCTCCGACAATACCGAGAATAATTGGTCGATCGCTCATTGTTTTTACCCGGACGCACAATAGAAAATTTTGTTGTCAATCTTAAATTTTATCAAAATTGTGTTCGATCCGATCGCTCGGTTTGACTCGATCCCCCCGGAGTCTCCCCCATGTGTAAAATTATTGTAAAATTTCTTAATAAAATTCAACAAAGCATACTCAGGGAACATCTCATTGAACGATCGTAATTACCCAATTCTCAATTCCCTGTTTGTCCAATTCCCAAGGCCCCATTACCAGTCATCCTTTCGTTTGTTGCTGTAAGTTTCCCAATCTTCGTATGGCTGCGACTGATACAGTGGTTCTGGTTCTATTTCTGCTTCCAATTCTGCTGACATTTCTAATTCGGGTTCCGATTCCTGCTGATAGATGTTAAGAGGTTCGACAACGCGGGCGATCGCATCTTTGACAAATGCTTTCACAAACTCGTCCTTCCTATTTAACTGAAACTGCCTTTGCACGACTTCGGCGATACCGCCGTCGCCCCAATCTTGGTCGTGGCGGAAATATTCAATAAAACTTTTACCAGCAATTCTGGTTAAATAAGCGGCGCTGACTGCTTGAATTGCTTTGCCAAGTACAAACCCAGCTACACTTAATTGCAGCGCCCTTGACACTATTTGAATTACACCTTCAACTATTCCCAAACTTGCTAGGGTTTTTGCTAGAGACAATGCCAATTCTTTGGCGCGATCGATATTTAATTCACAGCCGTAAATCTTGGCAATTTCTACTACCATTTGAGCGTTAACTGCTGCTGTCGCTAACAAATCCACAACTGGCAAAGGCGTTACGGCAATTACTCCGGCTCCGATCCACTGAAATCGCTCTACTGCTTTATCAGCTTGTCGCCTCCTTTGAGCGTCAATTAACTTGCGCGCTTGGTCTCCCAAGTGCTGAGATTGCAGCAAAATATTATCCGCAATTAAGTCTTCGCCTTCGGCTCGCAAAATGGCAGCGACGCGCCGAATTAATGGCATAATATCCGGGTCGGGATGAAAAATTGTGCCGTCTTCTAGTACAACTTTTTGCGGATTGGCGCTAATGGCTACTACATCCATTGCTGATACAAAACCCTTAACTCGTTCCCGGAGTCTAGCGAGAATTTCATCTTTGTCGCTGTCGGGATAAAGGTCAACTTTATTAAAAACCACGATCGACCTTTTGCCAATTTCCGCCAAAGTCCGCAGCGGTTCGTACTCGGATTTGCGCAAATCGCCGTCCAAAACAAATAAGATCAAATCTGCCCTCGCCGCCAACTGTCTCGCCAATTCCTCTCTGTAAGTTCCCGCTACTCCCGCTTCCAAAATGCCTGGGGTATCAGTAATTGCTAATTCTCGATCGATTCCTTTCAATGAAAGAGTGTAAGTTTCGCCAACTTCGGTAGTTCCCATCGGCGCGCCCACCTGTCCCGCCATCCGCCCCACCAGCGCATTCACAGCGGAAGTTTTGCCCGCAGAACCGGTACCGAAAACAACTACTCGAACGCTGCCGCGAGCCATGCTAGCTTCAATTTCGCGGGCTCTCAACAGCAAAGCTTGCCGCGCTACTTCATCTTGAATGCGATCGACTTGCTGCCTGATTGCTTTGAGATTTTCCGAAGCAGCTTCACTTTTGACAACAGGAACCTTGGGCTGAATCGCCCGTTTTCCCTTAACTTTCTGAGGGCGTTGCAGCAGCCTAAAATAATAAAACAGCGCAAAAATTAGGGTTCCCAAAAGTACAATTATCAGGAAAATCAGCAAATTAGCCAGCAGCGGAGAGGCAGACCACGCAACTTGACTGTAAAGCCCTGTTAAGGAACTCACCAGCCCGATAATCAGCCCCAGGGTGAGGCAGAAAGCAGCAATTAAGGTTAACAGGCGCGGCAAAGGCATGAGGAAAGCGGCCAATAAAAGGGTTATGCTTTGATTTTTACATTTTCTTAAATCTTCTGATCTATAGTTTAGCAATCACACAAAGGAGCAAAAATTATGGGACTATTTGACCAAATTTTGAGCGCGATCGACAATCCCAACCAACAAGCAAGTCCCAATCAGTTGGGCAACATTCTCGGTGCGGTAGAACAGTTGAGCGACAACCAGGGCGTCGATGCGGGCACGACTCAGCTAGCAATGTCGGTTTTGGGCGGACACGTGCGATCGGCATTGCAAGACGTGCGATCGCAGTCGGGAGACGCACAAGCTCAAGAAGTTGTCAACCAATTTAGCGGCACAAATCCCAATCCGGAAGCAGTTCAGAGTTTGTTCGGAGCCGACCAACTTACGCAGATAATAGCCGATATCGCCCAAAGAACCGGTTTGAATAACGCGACAGTGCAAGCGATGATACCTGTTTTAGTGCCAATCGTACTCAATTTGCTGCAAACCGGCGGCAACGCCCAAAATCCAGCCCAGGGCGGAAATCCCGTTTTGAATGCGTTTTTAGATGCAGATGGAGACGGCGACGTAGATATTACTGACGCAATGTCGATGGCTAGCCGCTTTTTGAATCAGCGCAGTTAGCACTACCGAAATCACCGTAAGGGCGGGTTTTACCAACAATAGACCTCTTGCAAAAGTCCTTTTCATAAATTTATTGGACGGGCAAGATTCCCATCCCGCAAGAGTTATTTTTTCTTGTGGGATGGGCATCTTGCCCGTCCTAGTTATTTTTGCAAGAGGTCTAATTTATGCCTCAAACAAATCATCTCCTAAACCCGCCCCTGCCAAACTTCACGCATCGTCTGTGTTGCGCTGCTGCAATATATCCAGAATGCGCCGATTTTCCGTCTGGAGACCTCGAATATCTAATTCCACCACCTCCATCCGCTGAAGGCTTTGAGTCATGAGTTGAAGCATCGCATCAATATTGCGCTGATTAATTTCAATATTGCGGTTCATGATTTCAATATTGCGCTGGTGTACTTCGGTGGTGGAAATTAAAGCACTAACAGCTACTTTAAGATCGATCGCATCATTTTCTAGGCGATCGACACGATTGGGGATATTGCTAGATTCACTCATAGGCTTTTGAATTAATACTATAGAGCCACTATTTTAGCAATTTATAGGGTGAGCGAGCAAAGAGAGGGAGCGCACAATACACAAAATCGCCATTTGCTGAAGTACCCTAATGCAAAACTTCACGCATCGTCAGTGTTTCGGTGCTGCAATATATCCAGAATTCGCCGATTTTCCGTCTGGAGACCTCGAATATCTAATTCCACCACCTCCATCCGCTGAAGGCTCTGAGTCATGAGTTGAAGCATCGCATCGATATTCCGCTGATTAGCTTCAATATTGCGTTGATGAATCTCGGTTGTCGAAATTAAAGCACTAACAGCTACTTTAAGATCGATCGCATCATTTTCCAGGCGATCGACACGATTGGGGAGATCGTTGGATTCATTCATGGTTTTTTTAAACGGTACGATACACCGAATATTTTAGCAATTTGTAGGGTGAGCGAGCAAAGAGGGCGATCGCACAATATACAAAATCGCCATTTGCTGAAGTACCCTAATGCAAAACTTCACGCATCGTCAGTGTTGCGCTGCTGCAATACATCTAGAATGCGCCGATTTTCCGTCTGGAGACCTCGAATATCTAATTCCATCACCTCCATCCGTTGAAGGCTTTGAGTCATGAGTTGAAGCATCGCATCGATATTCCGCTGATGTGCTTCAATATTGCGGTTCATGGTTTCAATATTGCGTTGATGAATCTCGGTTGTCGAAATTAAAGCACTAACAGCTACTTTAAGATCGATCGCATCATTTTCCAGGCGATCGACACGATTAGGGAGATCGTTGGATTCATTCATAGGGTTGTGAATCGGTACTATAGAGCCACTATTTTAGCAATTTGTAGGGTGAGCGAGCAAAGAGGGCGATCGCACAATACACAAAAGCCCTCTTTACTACCCAATTCAACTGCTCTAAAACAGTCAACAGTCAACCGCCAACAACCAACAGTTATCAACCCAAACCCAAATCAGTCACAGCACCGACACTGCTAGAAGAAACCAACTTAGCATATTTAGCCAAAACGCCCTTAGTATACCGAGGTTTAGGAGGCTGCCAAAGAGCCCTGCGCTGCTCCAATTCTGCATCAGAAACATTGAGCTGCAACAACCGATTTTTAGCATCAATCGTAATCGAATCGCCCTCTTTTACCAGAGCAATTGTGCCGCCAACTTGTGCTTCTGGTGCAACGTGACCGACAACCATTCCGTAAGTTCCGCCGGAGAAGCGGCCGTCAGTAATTAACCCCACAGAATCGCCCAAACCGGCGCCAATAATTGCCGAAGTTGGTGCTAACATTTCGCGCATTCCCGGCCCGCCTTTGGGCCCTTCGTAGCGGATGACAATCACATCTCCAGCTTGAATTTTGCCCGCTAAAATTGCATCCAAACAATTTTCTTCAGATTCAAATACCCGCGCCGGGCCGGTAATTTGCGGTTTTTTAACCCCTGTAATTTTAGCAACTGCTCCTTCTGTTGCTAGATTTCCCCTGAGAATTGCTAAATGTCCTTGGGCGTACATCGGGTTATTCCAAGGGCGGATGACATCTTGGTCGGTGCGCGGTTCGGTTGGAATATCTGCCAAGACTTCAGCAATAGTTTTGCCGGTAATTGTCAGGGCGTCTCCGTGCAGTAAACCCTTTTCTAGCAGCATTTTCATTACTAGAGGAATGCCGCCGGCTTTGTGCAAATCGGTTGCTACATATTTGCCGCTGGGTTTGAGGTCGCACAGCACCGGCACTTTCGCTCTAATATTTTCAAAATCGTCGAGGGACAGTTCAACTCCGATCGCATTTGAAATGGCTAATAAATGCAGCACAGCATTGGTTGAACCGCCGATTGCCATAATTACCGCGATCGCATTTTCAAAGGCTTTGCGTGTCAAAATTTGGCTCGGTAACAACTGTTTGCGGATTGCTTCCACCACAACTTTTGCAGATTCGGCAGCGCTGTCAGCTTTTTCGGCATCCTCAGCAGCCATTGTCGAAGAATAAGGCAAACTCATGCCCATTGCTTCAAAGGCGCTGGACATGGTATTTGCAGTGTACATTCCGCCGCAAGCACCAGCACCCGGACAAGCTTTTTGTTCGACTGCGGCGAGTTCTGTTTCGTCAATTTTGCCGGCGCTGAATTGACCGACTGCTTCAAAAACGCTGACGACGGTTAAATCCCGTCCGTTGTGGTGTCCCGGTTTGATCGTGCCGCCGTAGACAAAAATAGCAGGAATATTCATGCGGGCGATCGCAATCATCGCCCCCGGCATATTTTTATCGCAACCGCCGACAGCGAGCACACCGTCCATACTTTGGCCGTTGCAAACAGTTTCGATGGAATCAGCAATCACATCTCTCGACACCAGAGAATATTTCATCCCTTCAGTTCCCATCGAGATCCCGTCGCTGATCGTAATCGTACCGAACATCTGCGGCTTCGCGCCGGCTTCCGTTGCACCCGCAATAGCCCGCAAAGCGAGGTCGTTCAATCCCATATTGCAGGGCGTAATCGTGCTGTACCCGTTGGCAATCCCCACAATCGGCTTAGTGAAATCGCCGTCGCCAAAACCGACTGCCCGCAGCATTGCTCGGTTGGGCGCGCGCTGTACGCCTCCAGTCACAGCTTGGCTTCTCAAATTTTCAGGCATTCTCAAACTTCCTTTGTCTGTTGACAGTTGACAGTTGACAGTTGACGGTTGACAGTTGACGGTTGACAGTTGACAGTTGACGGTTGACAGTTGTCAGTTGTCAACTGCCAGCTCGCCCAAAAACGAATACAAGTTTCCGATAATCGTCGTGGTGAGCCCATAATTTTAGACCAAAGTTCCGGCTCCCAGATGAATCTGTGGAGCAAATCTAAAATCTAAAATCTAAAATCGACTGACTCAGTGGCGAGCGCCGAGAGTTTTACCCTATTGTTGATTTTCTCAGAAGCTTTGATATTTGTCAGACCTTTTAACAGGCAGTGGCACCGCAGTGCCCCGAAAGCAATGCAAAGATTCTACAGATGCTACAGCGTGCAGGGTGAATACCGTGGTTATCTGGGATGATGTGGTAACACCCATCACTCTAACGTTTAAAAATAATTGCGAGGCGAATGACATGGAGGCCGATCGAATTCTGAGGCAATATGCGGCCGGAGAAAGAAATTTTCGAGAGATTAACCTCACCGGGGCCGACTTACAAGGGGTAAACCTCAGCGAGGCTAATTTTACCAGAGCGAATTTCCAAGACGCAAACCTCAAAGGCGCTAACCTGACAGGAGCGAACTTGCGCGAGGTGAAATTGGTAGGGGTGGAGATGACGGAAGCCAACCTCAGCGAAGCAAATCTCATCGGTACCGATTTGAGCCGCGCCAATCTGTGCGGGGCTAACTTGGTGGGAGCCAACCTCCGAGGCTCAATGGCCAGAGAAGTCAACATGACCAAGGCTAATTTGACCGAAGCTAATTTGACCGAAGCTAATTTGACCGAAGCTAATTTGTTTGCGGCCAACTTAACGGACGCTAGCATGATTCGCGTTAATTTGATGAAAGCAAATTTGAGTTGGT
Source organism: Microcoleus sp. A003_D6 (assembly GCF_036702825.1). NCBI lineage: Bacteria > Bacillati > Cyanobacteriota > Cyanophyceae > Oscillatoriales > Microcoleaceae > Microcoleus > Microcoleus sp. A003_D6. The sequence continues at coordinate 9,156 of NZ_JAUBWA010000086.1, forward strand.
CAACTCTCAAAGCGGTAAACCTGACAAATGCCATTCTCAGCGACTCGCTTTTAGAAAGAGCTAACCTGACTCAGGCAATTCTCAGCGGGGCGATGCTGAGCGGGGCCAACCTGACTGGTGCAGACTTGCGCCAAGTAACGATGGTTGGAGCTAATCTGAGCAATGCTAATCTGAGCAATGCTAATTTGAGAGTTGCTAATGTGAGTTGGTCAACGCTGGCAAGAGCTAATTTGAGCGGTGCTAATTTGTACCGGGCAAAGCTGTGCTGGTCTAATTTTAGCGGGGCTATTTTGGTGGAAGCGGTTTTGATTGACGCTAATCTCAATCGAACTAACTTCCGCGATGCAGATTTGAGGCGGGCAATTATGCCCGACGGCACGACTAATGATTCTCAATAGTTGACTGTTAACTGTTAACTGTTGACTGTTAACTGTTGACTGTTGACTGTTGACTGTTGACTTTTGACTGTTAACAAATAACCAATAACTAATGACTACTAACTAATGACTCTCAGTGAATTATTGATTCTGGGTGCGGCCGGAATTTTTGCCGGAATTCTAGCTGGATTTTTGGGTATCGGCGGCGGTACGGTGCTCGTGCCTTTGTTGGTGGCTCTCAATTACGCTCCGGTGCAAGCGGTTGCTACTAGCGGTTTGTCGATCGTTATTACAGCTATTTCTGGCAGCATCCAGAATTGGCGCATGGGCTACCTCAGCTTGAGTCAAGTCGCAGGCATAGGATTTCCCGCCGTCATTACAGCACAAATCGGTGCTTATTTGGCGGGGATATTTCCGCCTTACTTGCTGTTACTTACTTTTGGGCTGTTGCTGTGGCTGAATGTTTATTTAATTGAAGTTCGCAAGCGCCTGACAGCTAAGAAGAAAGCGGAAGCAGAACAAGGGGAACTGGGAGGACAAGCGGGACAAGGAGAAAATGCTCAATTACCAATTACTAATTACCAATTACCACAAAATTCAAATATTTTATTCAATCCGACTTTTGCTAAAATTGCTACCGGCAGTGCCGCGGGTTTATTAGCGGGTTTGTTTGGCGTAGGCGGCGGCGTGATTATGGTTCCCCTGCAAATCTTGCTGTTAGGAGAAAGCATTAAAACCGCAATTCAAACGAGCTTGGGCGTCATCGTCATTACGGCAATTTCCGCGACGGCGGGACACGCGGCGCGCGGGAATGTTTTGTGGGTTGTGGGGTTGATTCTGGGCGGCGGCGGTTTGTTGGGCGTGCAGGTGAGTACGCGGTTTTTGCCGAGATTGCCCGATCGCACTATTAGTTTAGCTTTTCGATCGCTCTTGGCAATCTTATCGATTTATGTTTTCTGGCAAGCTTGGCAAAAATTTAGTAACGGGTAATTG
>NZ_JAUBWA010000086.1:10625-32295 GCF_036702825.1 Microcoleus sp. A003_D6
GGAATTGGGAATTGGGAATTGGGAATTGGGAATTGGGAATTGGGAATTGGGAATTGGGAATTGGGAATTGGGAATTGGGAATTGTAATGGTTAATATCGTTTCCGGTTGCATCGGTATTGTTCAAATCTCCAAATAGTCAGTTGTCAGTTGACATAATTTTAGTCAGCAGTCAACAGTCAACAGTCAACAGTCAACAATCATTTCGAGGAGTGCAACCGGAATTGATATAATTGGTAATTGGTAATTGAGGCAAAGCCTCGGCGTATGTATTCCCAGGCAGAGCCCATTGGTAACAAGGTTAAGGCTACAATGACTAATGACTAATGACTAATAACTGCTGACTAATGACTAATGACTAATGACTAATGACTAATGACTAATGACTAATGACTACTGACTGAGTTTCTTCACTGCGCGAGTCAGGCGCTGCAAATAAGGCTTGACAATTTCTTGATTTTGCCGCTGCAACTCGGAAACTTGCTTATGCAAGTGCTTAATCTCGGTTTGCAACATCTCTGCGTTTATTGTCGGTCGATCGAGCAAATCCTGCAATTGCTTCAGAGAACCTGGGATTCGATCCAAGTCTACTTTGTTCGATCGCTCCTGCAACTGAGCCGTAATAGTTTTAAGTTCAGTTAACTTTTCGTCCATCAAGAAAAATCGGACGTTGACATTTTCAAAATCTTGCTCTTTGATGGCGCTATTTTCCAAAATGCGGAGTTTTTGCTGCAAATCCGACAGGATGGTGTTGAACTCCTGAGAGTCTCCCGGAAGCGCCTGCGCTTGGCGTTGGAGGGAGGCTACGGCAGCTTGTACGTCGGCGATGGCGCCGGATTCCAAGCCCAGGAGTTTCTGCTGCAAGTCGGAGACAGCGGTGTAGAGTTCCGCAGGTTGTACAGGTAGCATCTGAACTTGCTGCGATCGACGTTCTACCGAGGTCTGTACGTCCGCGATCGCAGAATTTGCCTTTTGTTGCATTTGTTGCTCGAAACGCTGGCGATTGGCGAGATTCAGCGAGAGTGCTGCGGTTAAAGGGGCAGCAGCATAGAGAATTTGGCCCGACAATCCCGCAGCAATCGTGCCAATCGCTGAACCGGCCACAGAGGCGTATTCTGCCAATTCTAGCCAGTCCGGCTGGTTCGGGGCACTTCTGGAAGCTGGAAATGATGCTTTTTCAATCTTCTGCATAGCCTTTTTGTCGTAGTCTGGTAGATTGCGATAGGGACATGATAAAAGCGATCGGGAAATAAATCAGGGCTATTTGTCAAAATTTCGGAATTGTGGTATTTTTATTGACCTCGTGCCGAATACCTTCTGCCTTCAAAACGGTCAGTCTCAGGTAAAATTCAAGATTAAGTCGATCGCTCAACAGTTAACCGTTAACCGATAACCGTTAACCGTTAACCGCCGTCTTTCAGGAGTATACAGAAAATGGGTCTCAAGATTATTGAAAGCTACGATAGCAGTTTTGTCCTCGAACCTGATGCTAAAACTGCACTGTTCGGTTTATTAACCGCTGACAGCTTTCTCCAACAAGTAGCCGTACAATTGCAGTGCTCGCGCATTGAGTTTGCCGAGTTATTTTTTCAGCCAGTCCCTTACAGCAGCGAGACGCCGAAGGGAATGCCTGCTGAATTTGAAAAGTATCACGAATCGAGCGATTTTGCGATCGTCAACGTCCCGCCTAATTTCATGTTCCAAGCCAAAATATTTAAACCCAGCCGCCTCTGTGCAATTTATCGAGTTTTTAAGAGTTAGGTAAAGGCTGGTTAATCTGTGGTTTAATCTAAAATCTAAAATCTAAAATTTAAAATCGGATGACAGAAGAAATTCACTCTCTCGCCAGCTTAGAATTCATTCCCTACATTGACTCCGAGGGAAAATTGCCCGAGTTTGTCCAGGGAAAAATTGGCGTATACGCGATTTTTGACAGCGAGAAAGTCCTGCAATTTGTCGGTTATTCTCGCGATATTTACCTCAGCCTCAAACAGCATTTGGTACGCCAAACCCAATATTGCTACTGGCTGAAAGTCCAAACTATCGAGAAACCCAGCCGCACTATCCTAGAAAGCATTCGAGAAAGTTGGATTGCGGAAAACGGTTCCCAGCCCCAAGGCAACGGTGTCGATGCTGCCAAGTGGAACGAGCCCATCGACACCAAAACTGTGATGACTGCCCAAGAAACGGCAAATTATGAAGGTATCTTCGCCGATGAAATTGCTAAAGATAAATTGTTGAAAAATGTCGCGCGGCGGGTGGAAAATGAAATTTTATCGCTGCTGAAAGATCGCGGTGTAACTGAAGAAATCCGGTTTAATCCCAAGCTAAAAACTAGCGGCTTGCTCGATTTAAAGTAACTGCGATATCAGGTTAATTCTCCACAATCAACCCTGTTTGTAGTGAGGACTTTAGTCCTCTATCTAAGGACTAAGGATCGCGAATTAAATAATTTACACATATTTGTGGGATGGGCGGGACGCCCGTTCTTTATGGACGGGCGGGACGCCCATCCCACAAAAACAATAGACCTCTTGCAAAAGTCCTTTTAATCAAATTTTGGAACGGGCTCTCCGGCCCGTTCCACAAGGAAAAATGTTTTTTGTGGGATGGGCCGGAGAGCCCGTCCTAGTTATTTTTGCAAGAGGTCTAATAAAAATTGTAAGTTATTTAATTTTCATTCCTAAAGTCCTCACTAAGCTGTTCGACATTTAAACCGCTAACGAGGCCTGTAGGGTGCGTCAGCTAGAACACTTACTAAGCAAGGGAAACAAGATAGGGCTGACGCACCCTACAATACTATTTTAAATAGACCTCTTGCAAAAATCCTTTTAATCAAATTCTGGAACGGGCTCTCCGGCCCATTCCACAAGAAAAAAAAATTGTGGGATGGGCCGGAGAGCCCGTCCTAGTTATTTTTGCAAGAGGTCTAATGCGTAACAGCTTACCAACTTATAACATTTTAAGATTTATAGCAACCGCCACAGCGGGCGCGGACATAAATAACCTAATGAATAGAGCCGATACCCGTCAACCATAAATAGTTTGATTCCCGTACTGTCAACTGTCAACTGTCAACTGTCAACTGTCAACTGTCAACTGTCAACCGTCAACTGTCAACTGTCAACTGCTTTAACAGATATCGGAATCTGCAAAATCAACTCTGTCCCTCGGCCGGGAGCAGAAATACAACTGATTTGACCTTGATGTTTTTCCACTACAATATCGTGACTGATGGCCAACCCTAATCCAATACCGCGGCCGACAGGCTTCGTAGTAAAAAATGGGTCAAATATCTGGTGGCGCACTTCCTCGCTCATCCCACAACCGTTATCGGCAATTAAAATCACAACGGATCGATCGTTTTGAGTTGCGAATTTTGAATCTAGATTGTGCAGCGCAGGTTCTGACTCAGAACTTACTGAAGTGCTGATGGTAATTTTTCGGGGAGACGGTTGATTTTCCAGGGCATCAATAGCATTAGTTAGCAGGTTCATGAACACCTGATTTAACTCACTGGCGTAACAGGTGACTATTGGCAGTTGACTGTAGTGTTTGATTACCTCAATCTCATCAACGTTGTTTGCTCCCTTGAGCCGGTGCTGCAAAATAACTAAAGTATTGTCAATGCCTTCATGAATATCCACTGGCTTGTACTTTTCTTCGCCCAGGCGGGAGAAGTTACGCAAAGAGAGCACAATTTTGCTAATCCGAGAAGCACCATCTTTCATCGAATTCAGCAGTTTTGAATAATCCTCTGCGATGAAGTCGGGTTGAATCACGTCCAATTCGCCGGTAATTTCTGCAACGGGGTGCGGGTAGTAATGTCGGTACAATTTGACGAGGCGAAGTAAATCTCGCGCATACTCCGTCGCTAGAGCAATATTGCCGTAGATAAAGTTGACGGGATTGTTGATTTCGTGAGCAATTCCTGCCGCTAGCTGACCTAAAGAAGCCATTTTTTCCTTTTGTATTAACTGAGCTTGAGTCTTCTTGAGTTCAGTTAAGGTTTGTTGGAGTTGCTGGGCGTAGGATTGTGTTTGTTGGAACAACTGGCGCTGCACGAGTTGATTTGAGACGCGCGCCACAACTTCTTGTTCGTGAAAGGGTTTTGTGATATAATCTATACCGCCAACTTCAAAGGCTTTGACTTTATCTAACACATCATTCAAAGCACTGATAAAAATAACGGGAATGTCCTTGGTTGTGGGAGAAGCTTTCAACGCTTGGCAGACTGTGTAGCCGTCCATACCGGGCATCGTGATGTCGAGCAAAATCAAGTCAGGAGGAGTTAACTCGATCGACCTCAGAGCTAGTTGACCGTCGGGTGCGGTGCGTGTTTTGTACCCTTGCTTCGAGAGTATTTGAGCTAAAAGTTGCAAATTAGCCGAAATATCATCAACAATTAAAATATTCCCTTTTAACAGGGGAGTTGCTTCGTAATTCATATCTAGTCTGCTAAAATAACCGTTGTAGGTTTGCAGTAAAAACTTTAGTTCTCTGGGTTTTATGAGGACTAAAATTTTCACTGCAAACCCGATATAATATCATTCTTATTTTGTTTCGGGATGGATGAGAGCTAGTATTTGATTGAACTGAAACTCGTTGGCTAATGCGGCTAAAGCGCTAGCTAAAGCGTCATTTCGATCGCGAATTTGGTCAATTTGGATCAGTATTAACTCTAAATCGCACTCAATTGTCGCTTTCTCTAAAGCTGCCAGCCAATCTGCTGGTAAAGCTGCCAGAGTCTCTGGAGTCGGAGCCTCGATTAAAGTTGACTCGGGGACACTCTCGGGTTCATCGTAAATGTAACGCACTCCGAGATGTTTGTGCAGGGTGGCAAAGATTTCTGTATCTCGAAAGGGTTTGTGGATAAAGTCATCCCAATCATCTGATACAGTAACGGTTCGCGCTTCCTCGGCGTTACCGGCACTCACGGCAATAATTGCGGTAGCTTGACCTTTAACGGTGGCTTTAATGCGTTTCGTCGCTTCATGTCCATCCATCGCGGGCATCCACATATCCATAAAAATTAAGTGCGGCTCAAAACTCGACCATATGTCAATAGCTTCTATGCCGTTGCTGGCTTCTTTGAGTTCAAAGTCAAAGGCAGCGAGGAGTTCGATCAGCAGTTGGCGGTTGTCCGATCGATCGTCCACAATCAAAATACGATAGCGCGGTTGATTGGGTTCTAGGGCGATCGCCCGACGCGGTGGCTGTACGGGTTGAATGGTCGCCGCATCAACGGCGGTGGCGGGGATATCGAACGCGAAGGTTGTGCCGAAGTGTACTTTGCTGCACACAGTAATGATGCCGCCCATCAGCTTGACAAACTCTTGGCTGATCGCCAGACCCAAGCCTGTTCCCTGCTGAGATATTTTCCCTGTTTTGGTTTGCACAAAAGCTTGAAAAAGCTTCTCTAACTCATCGGTCGCTATGCCGGAGCCAGTGTCTTCTATTTCAAAATGTAATTGGTAATTACTGATTGGTAATTGCTGATTTTCACCCTCCACAACCGAAGTTACTCTTACGGTAATGCCTCCCTCTTTCGTAAACTTAATGGCGTTAGAAAGTAGATTAATTAAAACTTGGCGCAACTTAAGTTGATCGGTTTGCACGTATTCGGGAATATCGCTAGAGCAGTTAAATATTAACTGCAAGTGTTGCTCCCGTGCCTGGAGTTGAAACATCTCTTCCACCTGGTTCAGCAGGCTGCTTAATTTAAAGTCGGTGGGGTTGAGGGTAATGCGTCCCGCCTCTATTTTGGCTAAATCTAATATTTGATCGATCACAGCTAGCAAGTGTTCTCCGCTGCGGTTGATAATGCGGATATTTTCCTGCTGTTCGCGACTGAGGTTGGTAGAACGCTGCATCAATTGGGAGAATCCCAGAATTGCGTTGAGGGGGGTGCGGAGTTCGTGGCTCATATTTGCCAGGAAAGTGCTTTTCGCGAGGTTGGCGGCTTCTGCGGCCCAGGCGGCTTGTTGGAGCTGTACTGCTTGCTGTTGAGTGGCTTCGAGCAATTGAGCTTGTTGTAAGGCGACTCCCAGTTGAGTGCTAATTTGCAGCCCAATATTGATTTCTGCTTCGCGCCAAGTGCGGGGTACAGAATTTTGATAGCTGGCGAGCAAACCCCAAAGTTGACTGCCGCAAAATATGGGGAAAATAACGTAGGATCTAGCTTGAAATTGTTTTAACACTTCCAGGTAACAAGGACTCAACTCAGCGCTGTATATGTCTTCAATTATGCGGTAAGGAACGCCTCTAGCATACATACCGCCTTGATTTTTTTGTAGATAGGTATCCAGCACTGATTCACCGCAGGCTTGCAGAGTTTTGACGGTACAGCTAGAGTCTTCTAAGAGATTGTTTGGCAAATTAAAATCGTCGGGTTGTTGCATCAGAGATATCCAGCCGGGGGCCATTGATTCGGCAACAAATTCCCCGCTCCAATCAGGATTAAAACGATAGATACCGACTCGATCGCATTTTAGGGTTTGTCGCAGTTCAGAGGTTGTAGTTTTGAATATTGTGTCAATATCTAAGGACTGACGGATGCGATCGATGCTGCGGGCGATGGCTTGTTCCCGCTGCGCGCTTTCTCGCAAAGCTGACTCGGCTTGTTTGCGATCGCTAATATCCAAGACAGTGCCGAACAAACGGAGCAACTGCCCTTTTTCATCGTAAACCGGTTTCCCTCTGACTTCAATGTAACTGAGCGAGCCATCTCTGCGGATCAGTCGCAGATCGATTTCAAAGCTTTGTCCTTTCATAGCTTTCTCGCGAACCATTGTGAGATAGCGCGATCGATCTTCTGGATGAAAACGCTCGATTAATTGTTCGCTTGACAGCGGTTTTTGAGTCGGATCGAGTTCGTAAATGCGATAGAGTTCTTCACTCCAAGTGGTTGTTGCGGTGGCGCTATCGTGTTCCCAACTGCCAATACGGGCAATTTTTTGGGCTTCGATCAGTCGGGATTCGGCCAACTGGCGATCGCTAATGTCGCGGGCTACCCAAACCGCAGAGCGATCGGACAGCGGCGAAATTTTAGCAGCAAACCAAACTTCTTGGTTATTAATCTGTAGACTGTAATCAAAATTAATAGTTTGTTGGGTTTCCAATGCCATTCGTACTTGAGCGAAATAAATCTCCTCGCTTTCCTCCTGAAAAAAATGTTCGATGAGGGAGTCGATTTGATTCGTCTGATAGTTGTATTGAAAAATTCCCTTAGTCGGTATAATTTGGATGGTTTTTGCTCGCGGCTCTAAAATCAATACAATATCTGCGATCGACTCGAATATTTTCACAACTTGCTCGGTCGAAGAGTAAAGTTTTTGTTCGAGCAATTTGCGCTCGGCAATTTCATATTGTAATAGTTCGTTAGCACGAGCTAAGGCGCAGGTACGTTCTGCTACTTCGGCTTCTAAAGTGCGATTGTAGTCGGTTAAAATTTTTTCAGATTGTTTCCGCTGTGCGATGTTAGAAAAAATATTGATGGCATAAATAATGTTTCCGCCTTCGTCGAAAATTGGTGTGGCGCGCACCTCAAAAGGAATAAATTCCCCATCTCGATGAAGTTCTACATCTTCAAGGAATACCGTTTCGCCGCGCAGCGCTCGGAATGCGGGCAGTTCTTCAATTGGATACGGCTGGTTTTGGCGGTAGATTTGATAAACTTCTACTGCTTCTTCTAAAGTCCGATCGGGGATAGTTTCTACACCCAGCCAATGCTTGGCAGTTTCGTTGAAGTACACGACTTTACCCGACACATCGTGGATAGATACTCCCGCAGGTATGGCTTCGATAAATTGCTTGAGTTGGCTCTCGCTGTGCGCTAAAGCTTCATTTAAAGATTTTTGGTCTGCAAAAGCCTGTTGCAGTTGCGCTGCCATAAGATTAAAGGAATTGGCGAGTTCTCCGACTTCATCCAAGCGTCTAATTTCTAAAGCTAGATCCCATTTTCCTTTTGCAAGATTTTTGGCGGCCGTATTCAAGCGCCTAATTGGCTTTGTTACCCAACGGGAAGTCAAGAATCCGATCGCGATCGCCAGCGGTAGCGTACCGACGCACAACCACAATGTGTTGCGGGTATTTGTTTGAATGCGAGCGATGAAATCAGACTCTGGCGCCACCACCACAATCAACCAATCCAAGCCGCGGGTATTTCGATAAGGAGTGACGCCGACAAACTGCCGCGAGCCCTTGCTCGCTAGGGTAAATTGCTGGGTTGTTTGCAGGGTGCGGAAGTTGCCAAATCGGTTGGCGAGTAGTCGAGCAATATCTCGCGTTCGGGTGTCCTTGCTGTTGACCGCTAGCAATCGCGTCGGTTGCTTTTTTGCTTGCGTCACCAAAAGTTTTTCTAGTGTGGATGCGGCAATCAGATTGCCCGATCGATCCATAATAAAAGTGTGTCCCGACGAGGAGAAGTGCAGCCTAGCCAGAAAGGTATTGATTTCCGAGGGCCCATCGTTATCCGCGAGGCGATCGCGGGTACGTTCTCCTACTTGTTCGATTAGCTGATGCGCTACATCCTCGACTGATTCCTGACCGCTTTTAAAAGAAAGATAGCTCACTAGCCCGACTACACTTATCGTTTGCAAAACAAAGGGAACAATCAGAACCGTTCGCAGGGGAAGCTTGCTGAAAAGTTTGGCAACTGGGCGGTTGAGGGGATAAATAGGCATGGGTGTGAACCAATTGCGCTGATAGTCGTATTTTAACTGCTGTAGCCTGCCTTTTCTCCCGGGAATTCGCGCGCCCTACAGGCTCTGAAATGTTCCTCCGGCTTCAATATAGCCAACTACCAGCGAAGATTGGGCGCGGATGTCAAAATTTGCTTCTGTCAGTTCTGTTTCTAGCTGTTTGGCATTTGATTCATTTTTACTTACAAAAACTGTGATAACTTTTCTAATTTCTTTGTGTCTCTCGGCAATCGTGTCGTTAATTAAAAGCTCTATAAATGGCTTATTGGTTGGCAGAGAACTGCCCGTATTTTGAATTTTAACTTCTGTTTGATTTCCCTCTGAATCTATCAAAGTCAAGCTAGAGTAGCTTTCGGGAAGTTTATTAATAGTTTGATTCGGGTGCTGGAAGTGCAACCATTTAACCTCTTGCAAAAATAACTAGGACGGGCAAGATGCCCATCCCACAATTTTTTTTTCTTGTGGAATGGGCATCTTGCCCGTTCCAGAATTTGATTAAAAGGATTTTTGCAAGAGGTCTATTTAACAACTGCTGCCTCTGTTACGGCTACAGATTCATGCAGCCGATCGACAAAAGCATAGAAAGCCTCATTATCTTCTCGGTGAGCAAGTACGTAAGCTCGCAATTCTTTTCGGCTCATAGTTTGAAAATTAGTTCTGTTCATCAAAAAAAATGGGTGGAAACCCCGTTACTTCGACTTCGCTCAGCACATCGCCTTATAGGACGGCTTGACAAAAATATACAACACTCAGCCAACTATATCACAAAAGACGTGTTAGACTGTGACGATGGAAAAAGCCTACCGCTACCGATTCTATCCCACCGCCGAGCAAGAAAAACTCTTGCGACGGACAATGGGCTGCACCCGGTTAGTGTACAACAAGGCTTTGGCTTACCGCACCGAATCTTGGTACGAGCGCCAAGAAAGAGTTGGCTACGGCGAAACTTCGTCTATGCTAACGAACTGGAAGAAAGAGGAAGAACTTGACTTTTTGAATGAAGTTAGCTGCGTACCTCTTCAGCAAGGACTGCGCCACCTCCAAACAGCGTTCACCAATTTCTTTGCAGGACGAGCCAAATATCCTAATTTCAAGAAAAAGCATAACGGTGGCAGCGCTGAATTCACCAAGTCTGCCTTCCGCTGGAAGAACGGACAGGTATTCTTGGCTAAATGCAATGAGCCGTTACCTATCCGTTGGAGCAAACAAATTCCTGAAGGGTGCATTCCGTCAACTATTACGGTGAAATTAACACCCGCTGGACTTTGGTTTGTATCAATATTGGTAGATGACTACACAATCCAACCACTTCCCAAAACAGATAAAACTATCGGATTGGATGTGGGGATTACAAGCTTGATTGCTACTAGCGACGGCGATAAAATCGCCAATCCCAAGCCTTTCAAGAAACTTCGCAAGAAGTTGAAAACACAGCAAAAAGCTTTAGCTCGCAAGCATTCGGGAAGCAACAATCGAGAGAAAGCCCGGAGACAAGTGGCAAAAGTTCACGCACAGATAGTTGATCTGCGTAAAGATTTTCTTCATAAGCTAGCGACTCAACTCGTTCGGGAAAACCAAACGATTGTAGTTGAGAATTTAGCTATCAAGAAGATGGTTAAAAACCATAAGTTAGCTCTTGCCATTAGCGATGCTAGTTGGAGTGAATTGATTCGCCAACTAAGCTACAAGTGCGATTGGTACGGGCGAAATTTAATAAAAATAGACCGCTGGTTTCCTAGTTCTAAACGCTGTGGAAAGTGCGGTCACATTGTTGAGAAATTGCCTTTGAAGATTCGCGATTGGGAATGTCCCAAGTGCGGGACAAACCACGATCGCGATATCAATGCTGCAAAGAACATTTTGGCGGCTGGGCTAGCCGTTTCAGTCTGTGGAGCAACCGTAAGACCCGAAGAGAGTAAGTCTCGGAAGGCTGGTGCTATGAAGCAGAAACCCAATTAGCGATGATTGGGAATCCCCGTCCGCGACGGTCGGGGTGGATGTCAACAGAGTATCTCCATTGCCCGTTAGGATAAATCTCTATTTCGATAGTTTCACCAGCCAAAATGTAGACGTTATATTATGTCCGGTACCATCACGGAAATGATCTTATTTGTGCGTTCATCGAACCCGATCGCCCTAATGCAAATTTGTTAACTTGGCTAAAACGGCGGCGAATAGAGCGGGATCGATCGGCTTTGTTAAGTGTTCGTTGTAACCGGCGGCGATCGCCCTCGCGCGGTCTTGTTCGCTAGCATAAGCTGTCAGCGCCACGGCGGGCAAGCGCCTGATTTTGTCGGATTCGGACGATCGCACTTTGCGGATCAGCGAGTAGCCGTCCTCAACGGGCATACCGACATCGCTGACTAAAATATCCGGAGGCGACTGCTGTAAAATGCCGATCGCCTCCTCCGCCGAAGCAGCCTCCGTCGCAGTCGCCCCGAAATGTTCTAGCGCAACAGTCAAAAACTCGCGGTTGTCAGGTTCGTCGTCAACTACCAACACCTTTAAACCAGCCAAAATACCCTGACGCACGGGAGCGGCTTTCCTTTCCCCTCTCAACTGCGGCTGCTGCCTCCGACGCTGTTTGAACGGCAGTTTCACCGTAAATGTCGCACCCTTGTCTTTACCCGGACTTTCTGCTGTCACAGTGCCGCCGTGGAGTTCCACCAAGTGCCGGACGATCGCCAATCCCAGTCCCAAACCGCTGTCAGCCCTAGTAATCGAGCCGTCTGCTTGTCGGAAGCGATCGAACACGTAGGGCAGAAACTCAGCAGAAATGCCTTTTCCGGTATCGCTGACAGTAATTTGCACGTAATTAGGCGATGAGGAATTACCAACAGCTAACGCAGATAAGCGCAGTTCCACAGTGCCTCCAGAAGGCGTAAACTTGACGGCGTTAGTCAGCAAATTCGAGACTACCTGCTGCAACCTCCGGGCGTCGCCCCACATCAAGCCGACTGCGGGGTCAAATTCTTCAGAAAGGGTGACAGACTTGGCATCGGCTGCAAAACGAACTGAACTCAGAGTAACTTCGATCGTCTTTACCATATCGAACCAGCCGAGTTTGAGAGCAAGCTTGCCTTGAATAATCCGGGAAACGTCGAGCAAATCTTCCACTAGCTGCACCTGCACCCTCGACTGACGCTCGATCGCTTCCAAACCCGAAGCTAAAGAAGCTTCCGTGTACGGGCGGCCGCGCAGCATCTGCGCCCAGCCCAGAATCGCATTTAAAGGCGTCCGCAGTTCGTGGGAAAGAGTGGCTAGAAACTCGTCTTTGAGGCGGTTGATGGCTTCTGCTTGGGCTCTGGCGGCCTGTTCGCGATCGAGCAACTGAGCGAGTTCTGCCTCGGCTTGCTTGCGATCGCTGATGTCGGCGACGATCGACATACAGTTGATGTTGCCCTTGCCGTCGCGGACTGGAGTTGCCCACAAACTGATGTCGATCGAACTGCCGTCTTTCCTTTGGCGCTGGGTTTCCATGCCGGCGATCGCGTTTCCGGCGCGAATTCCTTTCAACTTCGCCGTGAATTCCTCCCGCTTGTCTGCGGGAACGCTGGGCGCGAATTGACCTACCGCTTCTGATTCTGACCAGCCAAAAATCCTCTCTGCGGCTGGGTTCCACATTTTCACAGTACCGTCGGCGCCGAAAACGGTAATTGCTAGGGGACAAGCCTGAATCAATGCTTCCAAAGTTTGATTGATTTGCGATCGCGCTGCTTCTGCTTGTTTGCGATCGGTGATATCGACGTTCACCCCGATCGTCCGCCAAGGCAAACCGCGATCGTCGGGAAACACCTTAGCCCTGCAAGCAATCCAGCCCACGCTTCGATCCGGGCGGCAGATGCGGAACTCAATGTTTAATTCCTCCCCGGACGCGCCCGCAGCCTGCACCTGCTGTTCGGTAACAGCGCGATCGTCTGGATGCACCATCTCCCGCCAAGTTTGATAGCTGTCCAAACTGCCGGCCGGCAGCCCGTACAAAGCCTCTAACTCAGGCGTACACGCGAGCTCGTTGGTTTGGACGTTCCATTCAAAACTTCCGATTTTGCCTGCTTGCTGAGCGATTTGCAGCCGTTCTTGATTGTTTTTGAGTTCTGCTTCCACCCGCGATATCTCGGTCAAGTCGATGTAGAATGCGACGATCGTCTCTGGTTCGCGGTTGTCCGGGCACAGGATCGTCCCGCCCATCAGAATCGGCACGCGGCTGCCATCTTTGCGGATGTACTCTTTCTTGAAAGGAGTTGCGACTCCCTTAGCCCGCAGTTCCCCGGCCGCCTTGGCGTCGAGGTGCAGGTATTCGGGGGGGGTCATCCTGTCCCAGCGCATTTGACCGGAGAGCAAGTCTGAGCGGGTGTAGCCGACCATTTCGAGCAGGGATTCGTTGGCGTAGGCGATGCGGCCGCTAAAATCGCCGATCGCGACTCCGAAAATATTTGACTCGAACAGCCGCCGGAACATGGCTTCGCTTTGCTGGATTACCCGTTTTGCTTGCTTGCGATCGGTGATTTCGGCAAACACGCTGCTGACGCCCAAAAGCGTTCCCGATTCATCGCTAACGGGGTAAAAGCTGACTTGCCAATCCCGCAAAACTCCCGGCTGTTGCCTGGTTTCGGCTTTAATTTCCAAGTCGGTCGCGGGGGTTTGCGTCGCGAGCACTTGGCGGTAAATCGGCTCTAGCATATCGGCCATTTCGGGAATCGCTTCTCTGACGGTGCGCCCGATGTGCTCTCGGATCGATCGGCCGCCGATCGCAGCGAGGCATTCGTTGATGCGGATGTAGCGCAAATTGGTATCCACAAAGCACAGCCCGACTGGTGTGGTGTTGTAAACTAAGTCGAGTTCTGCTAGTTGGCGGCGAATGCGTATTTCGTTTTCTCGGATCTGGTTTTCGGCTTGTTTGCGATCGGTGATATCGAGTACGAAGAATGCTCCTTTGTCTGTGCATCCTGGGAAGTTTCCGCCCCCGACTAAAACTGGGAACCGCGTGCCGTCTTTGCGGAGATATTCTTTTTCAAAAGGTGTGCAACTTCCTTCTGCTTCGACTTGCGCGATGGCGGCGCGATCGAGTTCTAGATATTCCGGCGCCGTAAGTTCCAGCCAGCGGATCTGTCCCGAAACTAAGTCTTCCTTTGTATATCCGATCATTTCCAGCAAAGCGTCGTTAGCGTCACTAACTTCGCCGTTGGCCTCCCAGAAACCGATGCCGATCATGTTAGATTCTACCACGCTGCGGCAGCGCATTTCGCTTTCCCGCAAAGCTAATTCGGTTTGTTTTGCTGCGGTAATATCTGTGATAATTAGCCCGACTCCGATTATTTCTCCCCTTTCATTTTTCACTGGGTAGTAGTTGGCGAGCCAGTAGCCTAAAGTTCCTGGTTTTCCAGGAGGTTCGCCGCTCATTTCTAAGTTTAAAACAGGCTGACCGGTTTCTAAAACTTGCTGAATTATCGCCGCAAATTTTGCTGCATATTCTGGCAACAATTGCCGGAAGTCTTGACCGAGATGCTGTTCTATCGGCAAACCGTTGAGTTCTGCTAATACTTGATTGATATGGATGAAGCGCATTTCGCGATCGAGAAAGCAAATCGCTAGGGGAGATGCTTCTAGCAGCGAGTCAATTAAGGCCAAGGATTGCGATTTTTGAGATAGTGCTTGCTGCGCTTCTGCGTACAGTCTGGCGTTGTCGAGGGCGATCGCCACGCGGTATGCTAAATCTTCTAGCATTGCCATGTCCCCTGCACTGTAGCGGCGGCCCAACTTCGAGGTAAAGCAAGCGATCGCACCCATTACCCGCCCGCGCGCCTTCAGCGGTACGCAAGCGTGAGATCCGATATTGAGCGATCGCAATATTTCCAATTCTGCTGCATTTTCGGCTCCTGCTGCTAAAATTTCCTCATCCACTTCGGCAATTAGTTCTGATGTTCCGCTGCGGATTACCAGCGGATAGCCGTTAACAGCAGTAGAGTCGATCCTCTTCGAGGGCTTCGCTAACGGGCTGCGGATTCTCAAGTTATTCAGAATATCAACCGTAGAGGGATCTGCGTGAGCCACAGCCGCGCGGCGCACTTTTGAGTCGGTTTCGGTCAAATGAATGCAGCACCCGTCAGCGATCGAATTTACCGCTAATTCTGCTACATTTTGCAGCACCGTTGCTCCGTCAAACGCAGCAGCCAGCATTTTGCTGACTTCAGCTAAAAATGCCGATCGCTGCTGTTCTATTTGGGCTTTTTCCCTCGCTGTTTGCTCGATTGTTAACTGCAATCTTTGAGTTTCCGCAAGTTTTATTTCTGTAATATCGCGGGCTACAATTAAAGCCGATTCTGGTACGCCGTCTTTGTCTAATTCGGGAACTACGCGAGATTGATAACTTCTGAACCCGTTAATTGAAAATGCCTGAAATTCGATGATTTCTTCTCGACCTGTTTCTAACACTTTGCGCAGGGTTTCATCCCACATCTGGCACAGTTCCGGCGGCATTCCTATGTCTTGACTGGTTTTGCCGAGGAAGAATGAAACAGGTTTTCCTTGGCTTCTTCCAACTGCTTGATTGACATAAATATAACGCAGTTCTTTGTCAGTGCGGATAATCACATCTGGCGTATTTTCTAGCAGCGTTCTCAGTTGCTGTTCGCTGCTTGCCAAAGCTGCTTGCGCTTGTTGTGTTTCGGTGACATCTCTCACCGTGCCCACGTATCCGATGAGTTCGCCGGAGTCGGAGAACATCTGCGAGGAACAAACGTTAATCCAGCGCACAATCCCCTCTGGTGTTTGCACGCGATACTCGATCGCGTATTCCCCACCTTTGCGAGTATAATCCAGCCACCGGGTCAGTACGCGATCGCGGTCTTCCGGGTGAATGCAATTCTCCCAACCGCCTCCTAAAAGTTCTGCCAAACTCAAGCCGCAAATAGCCTGAGTGCGAGGGTTTGCGTAGGTGTAGCGCCCCTCAAAATCCGCCATAAAAATGCCCACCGGCGAACAGGAACTCAAACAGCGAAATCGTTCTTCTTGAGCTTGCAGCGCTTCTTTAGCTACTGTCAGTTCGGCCGTTCGCTGTTTGACGCGGCTTTCTAGGTTAGTGTAGGATAAAGCCAGGGCTATTTCTGCTTCTTTGCGGTCAGTAATATCGATACCGCTTGCTATCACATATTCTACCAAACCCTCGCCATCGAGCATCACTGTATTAGACCAAGAAATGAAGCGCTTGGCTCCGTTTTTACTGCGCCAATAATTTTGATATTCGCTATAATAGTGTTCGGCGTTTAGCTGGCTAAAAACTGTTTTAACTGGATCTACTTCTTCGGGAATTAAGAACAAATCCCAAACATATTTATTAACAACTTCTGCTGCCGAGTAGCCTGTTGTTTTTTCGCAAGCTTGGTTGAAGCGGACAATCCGTCCTTGGCTGTCGAGAACGACAATCAAGCAAGCCGTCGTGTCAATTACTTTTGAAATAATTTTGCGTTCTATTTCTAGTTCTTGTTCTGCGGCCTTTAAGCCAGCATACCAAGCGCTAACCATTGCAGCGGCCAAAAGTAAGATTGCAGGAGTTGCCTGGAGTGCCAACAGTAACAGAGTTGTCAGCAGTAAGGCCGTAGCGACGCTAAATGTAGCAATGCTGTAAGATTTAATGGGCAAGGGCAAGACCTGGAACCGACTCATTTTTGTTGACCTGTAGCGATGGCGCTAGTTGCTAGTTGTGCCGATAAAACAACATTGCTAAAACTAATTATGTGTTTTTTCTATAACAAACCACATTGGTCTGGCGCGTGCCATCTTCCGAGAGACAGATTTGCACTTCTGACTGGTGCTGAATAAACTGCTATTATGGATCGAGGGACAAATTGGATAGGCTGATTTCTGGGAGGAATTTAGCATGAATCACAAGTTGGCAAAAATTATCGGATTATTTTTCGCAGCCGCCACCGTCTTCGGATTCATCGGTTACGCGCTTCAAAATCCCAACTCGGCCAGCAATTCAGTAATATCGTCGATCGGCTTTCCCAATCTTACCTCAGTGGCCGCAAGTGCGATCGACAACAAGCGCGACCAAATCTACCTCAACGGCACCTGGCAATTTGTCCCCGCCATTGGCAACCCCCAAAGTCCCCCGGCATCCCCCAGTTGGGGCTCCATCCAAGTACCCGGAGACTGGCAAGAAGAAAAAAGCGAATTCGTACCCGGAATCATCACTCGCGGCACCGGCAATTCTTGGGAAAAATTCAACAGCAAACAACTATCAAAAGCCTGGTATCAGAGAAATATAGACATTCCCGGCGACTGGAAAAACCGCCGATTTTTTATCGATTTAGCCAGAGTCAGTACCGATGCAGTCATCTTTGTAAACGGCATTAACTGCGGTCAAATCGAATGGCCCTACGGCACTGTTGAGATTACCAAAGCAGCAAAACCAGGTCAAAATACAATATCTATCTTAGTCGCGGCAGTATCCGACGAAAAAGACAAAGCCGTGATTATGAGTCCCACAGAAATTTATACAACAAAATCCAACTTGCAATCGCGCGGAATCATCGGCGAAGTGCGGCTTCTGGCCGTTCCCCCAGGCCCGCTAATTAGCGACGTATTCGTCCAAACTTCCACCAGAAACAAGCAAGTTAAATTAGATGTAGAACTCAAAGACGTTACCCAAAACGGTCAAGTTCAACTAATCGCTCAAATGCTCGACGAAAAAGGCAAAATCGAACAAAACTTTACAGGAACTGCCAACGTTCAAGCTAAACCAATTCAAACCGTACAAATCCAGTGGGATTGGCCAAATCCCAGCCTCTGGGATGTCGGTAAACCAAACCTTTACACCCTGCAATTAGCAGTAAAAGGAAGTGGCATTGACACGCAATACGACCAACCTTTCGGCTTCCGAGAATTTTGGGTAGAAGGACGAAAGTTTTTCTTGAACGGAACCGAATTTCGCCTGCGACCAAACTTGCATTCCGATACTTGGGAAGGTGGCACAGTAGAAGTTTCTGACAGTTTAATTGACGGCTATGTAAAAGCCGGTTTTAATATAACAGAAATCTGGCCTTGGAATCACGACGAACGCGGAAAATGGCATTTCCGAGAACTATTTTCCGAACGCGCCGACCTCAAAGGTTTTCCAATTATGGCTCCCGCTTTAGACATTACTCCCATCGCTTGGAGCGAACAGTGGAATAACCGCCAAATAATAGACCGCTGGAAAGCGCGAATGACTACAGAAATGCGCCGCTACCGCAATCATCCCTCAGTATTAATGTGGGCGACAAGTCCCAACTATTTCGGCAGCGGTGACGATCAAAATCCCCGCCGCATCGGCAAGAAAAAAATAGAAGGAACTCTCGGCCCCGTGGAAGACCAGCGGATGCGCGCCAAAACCCCCCTGGGAAATGAGGCCTTTGCTGATATGAAATCCGTCGATCCAACCAGACCTGTAATGGTACATCAAGGCGGCACTTTTGGCGATGTTTATTCTCTCAATTCTTATTTAAATGTAATGCCGTTGCAAGAAAGAGAAGAATGGATTTCCGAATGGAGCAAAACCGGAGAAATGCCCTACATGGTGGTAGAATTTGGCACGCCTCTGCACGCAACGATGATGCGGAACCGCCAAGGTTTTGATAAGGTGATTGTCAGCGAACCTTGGATGACGGAGTTTGCAGCGATTTATTTTGGGAAACAAGCTTACGAGTTGGAAACTCCGGCTTATAAAGGTAAAGTTCGGGAGCAATTTGTCAAAGATCAAGAGTATAAAAGCTGGCATATGAGCAAGGAGTTAGATTTTGCACCGGCTTTTCAAAAGTTGCAGCAGTTATTCAGTACGAATACTTGGCGGAGTTGGCGGACTTTTGGGATGTCTGGGGGGATGATTCCTTGGCAAGAAGGACACGGTTGGGAGGTTTCGGATGCTGGCAGAACTAAGGTGGATATTGGGGAATTTAAACCTGGTCGCCGGGGCGTTTATTTGAAGCAAGTGTCGAATAATCTTTTGCATTATTGGCAGCCAGAAGCTTACAAGATGTATCCTGGAGGCGAGGCAATTGTGAATAATAATAGCTCCACCTTGGCTTGGATTGCTGGTGCTAATCCGGCTTTTACTGCGAAAGATAGCAACTTTTTTGCAGGCGGAAAATTGGCTAAACAAATAGTGTTAATTAACGATACTCGGGCGAAACAAGATTTTGCGTTTAATTGGCGAGTCTTGGTGGGGGGAGAAGAAGTGGGAACTGGGGAGAAGAAGGGAAGTATTGAGACAGCAGGCACGCTGTTTTTCCCAATTGACGTGAAATTGCCAAATACAATTTCTAGCAAGACTGACGGCGAAATTCGCTTGACTGCGCGAGTGGGCGATCGCCCGCATTCTGATACATTTGCTTTCCGGGTTTTTTCCACTCCATCGAAAGTCAAGGATACGGTGGCAATCTTCGATCCACTTGGCAAAACATCGGCAATGTTAAAACAGTTAGGTTACGAGGTTGTGCCGTGGAACGGTTCGCAAGTTTCATCGCTATTAATTATCGGTAGGGAAGCGTTTTCTAGCGGGCAAAATTTGCCGGGAAATTTAGAAACTTTCGTGCGTAACGGCGGCAAAGCAATTGTGTTTCCCCAGCGCCGGGAATGGCTGAGAAACATGGGTTTGCGGGTTGCCGAACACGTCAGCCGCCGCGCGTATCCAGTTGACAGCAATCACCCGGCAATTAGCGGTTTGGACGATGCAGATTTGCGCGATTGGATGGGGGAAAGTACGCTGATTGAAGCGTATCCCAATACGATTCAAACCGGGGCAAGATTGAGTCCGTCAAATATGCCTTGGTACGGCTGGCATTGGGGAAATCGCGGCGGTGTCAGCAGCGCTTCAATAGAGAAGCCGCACCGCAGCGGTTGGCGGCCAATTTTGGAATCTGAGTTCGATTTAGCTTATTCGCCGCTGATGGAATTGGATTACGGAAAAGGGCGGCTGATTTTAAATGAGTTGGATTTGGAAGACCATTTTGCTGCGGATGGTGGGGCGGCGCAATTAGTCCAGCAACTTGTGAGTTACGGGATGAATTCCCCGGTTTTGGGGAAGCCGGATAAGGTGGTTTTAATTGGGGGAGATGCGGATGCGAAGAAGTTGGACAGTTTGGGGGTAAATTATCAGCGGGCTAATGCTCTTTCTCAGGATGTTGGTTTGGCAATTGTGGGGGCCCAAGCGAATCTGAAAGATGCTGATTTGCGCGGTTATTTGAATGCTGGCGGGAAGGCGTTTTTCCTCCCGCGTCAAGTGCCGGCTGCGGGTTTGGGCGTGGGTTTGCAGCAAGCTAAGGATTTCGGCGGTTCGCTGGCGGTTCCGAGTTGGGATGAGGTGAAGGGTGTTAGCGGTTCGGATTTGCGATCGCGCTCTTTTTATGATACTTGGTTGATTAAGTCTGGGGGAGAAATCGGCGCTGGCGGTTTGTTAAGTCGGGTTGCTGTAGGTAAGGGCGTGGCGAT
The DNA here is from genome assembly GCF_036702825.1 of Microcoleus sp. A003_D6. Lineage (NCBI taxonomy): Bacteria > Bacillati > Cyanobacteriota > Cyanophyceae > Oscillatoriales > Microcoleaceae > Microcoleus > Microcoleus sp. A003_D6. The sequence goes on from NZ_JAUBWA010000086.1 coordinate 30,792, forward strand.
TTTCTCTCAGATTGACCCGGATAGTTTGAATGCTGATGCTAAGACTTATTTGCGTTTTACTCGCTGGCGGCAAACTCGCGCAAATGCTCAGATTTTGGCTAATTTGGGGGCTAGTTTTAAGGCGGATGGGGTTGTATTTAACGGTTCGAGTAATGAGTTTTATCACTCGGATTACAAGACGGATTTTGAGATGGGGGACGATCCTTATCGGTATTATCGATGGTAGGAAGAAGGAAGTTTAGCAACGGATTCGCTCCAAGGATGTAACCGATGTAACTGAGATGTTGCACAATTCTCAATTACTTGCTTAGGAACAGGCAAGATGCCTGTTCCACAAGAGATAAATTTTCTTGTGGAACAGGCATCTTGCCTGTTCTTGACAATGGTGCAAGATGTGAGATGTAACGGATTGAAGGAAGAAGGAAGAAGGAATAATGTATGAGTATCCAGCAGTAGTTTCATAGATTCCCTGTCCAAAATTCGTCTGGTAACGGTTCATCAAAATCGTCGCTTGTCCCGATCGATCCTGCGTGCAATCCCGCTGTACGCTGCTTAGTTGGGGAGGCTATGGGCGCTAAACGGACAAGGGGAATACCACCTTCTGTGAGAACAACCTCTATGCCTTTAAGTGCTAGAGATAATAACTCTTTTAAATTTGTCTGTGCTTCTTGCACGTCAACTGTTTTTGTCACCATTGCAGTTATCCAAGCTAGGGATTAAAAGTGCGATCGAACAGAGGTTAGCAATTTCAAGCTTAAATTGCTGATTTTATTATACTGTTAAATATCAAAGGTCAAAGTGTCGCCTGAAGCGCGGGTCTAGTTTGTCTGTTTTCTTTTGGTTGCAGGTGCGGCAGAGGGTTTGCAGGTTGCTGATGTCGTTGCTGCCGCCGCGGGCTAGGGGGATGATATGATCGATCGACAGTTGGGTTTCTAGTTTGGTTTGGCCGCAGCTTTGGCATTGGTATTTATTGCGGGTGAATACGTATTTTCTGACTTCGGGGGGAATGGGAATTCTGGGGGTTTTAGTCATGATGTATTTTAACCGCAGATGAACGCGAATGAACGCGGATGTTTGATGAATTAGCTGGGTGAGTTTTCTTGATTGAGAAGTTGGCGGCGCAAATCATCGAGGGGGGATTCTGGTTGGCTAGTTTCTGATTCGTTGTTTTCTGGTGTTTCTTCCATTTCTGGTTCGTCGGGGCAAAATTCTATAGTGACATTGAGTTTGAGCTTCATCTTTCCTTTCTTCCAACCCTGAGCACCCACTCTGAGAATTTCACAATCTATACCTTCACCAAACCACTTCCCATATAAATATCTTAGGTTATGTAAATCACCATTATGACCTACATCAATATTTATTTTATTTTGGCTTAACGACTTAGTGAGTGTTTCTCCTAACCCATATTCAGGCAAAACTCCATTGGGTGCATCTCACTTTGGCGAGTATGCCAAAAAAGGGTTAAAATGAAAAAGCCAGTAAAATCGCCAAATAAAAATAA
>NZ_JAUBWA010000087.1:0-1573 GCF_036702825.1 Microcoleus sp. A003_D6
GAAGGGGAGAGGGGGAGAGGATTTGACGATTTTCGATCGGGACTCGAAATATACAATTTAAATGCACAACAGCTTAGCAGAAGTTGTAGACACCGATCGCGCTGAAATTCCCTATTTAAGAGCTGCCCCAATAATGCAGGTTCGCACAGTTTTAAGAGAGGCAATAAATGTCTATCTAGCAATCCGCGCTATTTTAACTCTGGTGAAATTTGGCACAGTTCCAGATAGCACGCCAGTCAATCGATTTTAGATTTTAGATTTTAGATTTTAGATTTTAGATTTTAGAATTGAAGCATTGAAGCATTGACCCCACAAATAAATTCGGGGGCTTGTTTATCAGATACAGGTTTTTTATTTCTCCACGGATGAATCCGGGGGCTTGTACCCTAGATGCTTTCAGTCAAACATATCATTGAAACTATCGCTATTCCTGATATGGTTGCGGAAATGGGCAAAGTGCCACCGCATATCTGCGCCTTGCAGATGAAAGTTGCGCTCACAGATATCCTCTTATCTCAATACGAATTTCCTACATCTTGGCTGCCAGCCAAGAGATGTCACGAATTGTTATATTCGAGTGATGTTTTAAATTAGTGGGGAATGGGAAATGGGAATTGGGAATTGGGAATTGGTTAACAGTGCGAGCTTCTAGCTTGCGAGCTTCTAGCTTGCGAGCTTCTAGCTCACACTTTAATGTACGTTAAACCGTACCTGGGAATTGGCGGTCTCCTGCATATAAGCTTTGATTGTATAGCTATAATGTAAACAACTGCTACATCAACCGAATCGACCAGAATTAATTCAGTATCTGCACATACAAAGTCTGCCTCTGCGGGCTGTGAGATTTTTTCAAAATGTTTGCTAAAAAAGGAGACAATTGAGATGACCGATCCAAATATGACCGAAGAACAAATTATAGACGTAACTCCTGAAACTACGGCGATCGTCAAAAAGGAGATGCCCGACGCGACTGATGAGGCGATCGCAGAAACTGCGGTATTATTTGAAGCGATTAAAAAACGCGCTGCGGCAGAGGTACAAGCAGCGGGCGATCTCACCCGTGAGGCTTACTTGAAAGCTGTACAGAAAGCGCAGTTAGCCCTCGCCAAAAATAAAACCATCGCCAAAGAAAGAATGACAGATGCGGTGGGGCTGATTCAAAAGGAAGCTGAGAAAAATTGGCTGGTGGTTGATGCGATTAAAACTCGCGCGCAATCACAGGTGCAAGATGCCGGCGAAATCAGTCGCGAAGCTTATCTCAAAGCTGTGCGCCAAGCGCGAGAAGCGGTGGAACAAAATAAGTTTATCGAACGCGATCGCATCGAACAAGCTGTTGACCACATTCAAACGGAAGCTGAAAAGAATTGGCACGTTATTGTGAGGGAAATTGAGTCGATCGGCACTCGCTTGACTGATGCGTCGAAGTCTGCATGGAACGCGCTGACGGCGTTTTTTGACAAGAAGCATTAAACTCAGATATCACACCATTTTAAAGAACAGGCAAGATGCCTGTTCCACAAAGATTGAATTTTCTTGTGGAACAGGCATCTTGCCTGTTCATATTTAAACAACA
>NZ_JAUBWA010000087.1:1673-32271 GCF_036702825.1 Microcoleus sp. A003_D6
GGCATCTTGCCTGTTCCACAAAGATTGAATTTTCTTGTGGAACAGGCATCTTGCCTGTTCATAAAAGGTTTTGACACAAAGATTGAATTTTCTTGTGGAACAGGCATCTTGCCTGTTCATATTTAAACAACAGGCATCTTGCCTGTTCCACAAAGATTGAATTTTCTTGTGGAACAGGCATCTTGCCTGTTCATAAAAGGTTTTGACACTAAGCGCTATAATCAAAAAGCCTTATTTTTAGTCCCTAACCCCCAACCATGAGAACTTACTACTGCGGCGAACTGCGAAGCGAACACATCGGAGAGACTGTCACCCTTTACGGCTGGGTGGATCGCCGCCGCGATCATGGCGGGGTGATTTTTCTGGACGTGCGCGATCGATCGGGTATTGTGCAAATTGTCAGCGATCCTGAACGCACCCCCGATTCCTATCACGGGGCTGAGGCTTTGCGCAGCGAATACGTGGTTAAAATTACCGGGCGAGTCACCAGCCGCCCCGCAGATTCCCTCAACCCGAAATTGCCTACGGGTGAAGTAGAAATTTACGCTGACGAAATAGAGTTGTTGAATGCGGTTCGCAAACAGTTACCGTTTCAGGTGGCGACGGCGGATAGTGAAAGCGTGCGGGAAGATTTGCGCTTGAAATATCGCTATTTGGACTTGCGGCGCGATCGTATGAGTCGCAATTTGCAGCTTCGCCACCAAGTTGTGAAAGCTATGCGCCGCCACTTGGAAGATGTCGAAGGTTTCATGGAAATTGAAACGCCGATTTTAACTCGCGCTACACCCGAAGGTGCGAGAGATTATTTAGTTCCCAGCCGCGTCAATCCCGGTGCATGGTATGCTTTGCCGCAGTCGCCGCAGTTGTTCAAACAATTGTTGATGGTTTCGGGTTTCGACAGATATTATCAAATTGCCCGCTGTTTCCGCGATGAAGATTTGCGTGCCGACAGACAGCCGGAATTTACGCAATTGGACATGGAAATGAGTTTCATGTCTGTGGAAGAAGTTATCAAATTAAATGAAGGTTTAGTCTGCCACATTTTCAAAACTGTGAAAGGCGTTGAATTGCCTTGTCCTTTCCCGCGTTTGACTTACGCAGAAGCAATGGATCGCTACGGTAGCGACAAACCGGATACTCGCTTCGGTATGGAATTAGTCGATGTTTCCGATTTGATGAAAAATTCGGGATTTAAAGTGTTTTCCGGTGCAGTTGCTGCGGGCGGAATTGTGAAAGTTTTGCCGATTCCGGGCGGGAATGATGCGATTTCTAATGTGCGGATTAAACCGGGCGGCGATTTGTTTAGGGAAGCCAGCGAAGCCGGTGCGAAGGGATTGGCTTACATTCGCGTGCGGGAGAATGGTGAAATTGATACGATCGGCGCTATTAAGGATAATTTGACGGAAGCGCAAAAACAGGAATTGCTCGATCGCACGGGCGCGCAACCAGGTCATTTGTTGTTATTTGCAGCAGCCGACGCGATAACTGTCAATAAGACTTTAGATAGATTGCGTTTGTTCGTCGGTAACGAATTGGGATTGATCGATAAAGACAAGATGAATCTGCTGTGGGTTACAGATTTCCCGATGTTTGAATGGAACGCTGACGAGAAGCGTTTAGAAGCATTGCATCACCCGTTTACTGCGCCGCATCCTGACGATATTAACGATTTGAAAACTGCGAGAGCTCAAGCTTACGATTTGGTGTTAAACGGTACAGAAATCGGCGGCGGTTCCCTGCGGATTTATCAGCGGGATGTTCAGGAAAAGGTGTTTGAGGCGATCGGCTTATCTACTGAGGAAGCTTACAATAAATTCGGCTTTTTGTTGGATGCGTTTGAGTACGGAACACCTCCCCACGGTGGAATTGCCTACGGTTTGGATCGGTTGGTGATGCTGTTAGCTGGCGAGGAATCCATTCGGGATGTCATGGCATTTCCGAAGACGCAGCAAGCCGGGTGTTTGTTGACAAATGCGCCGTCTGGGGTGGATGAGAAGCAGTTGAAGGAGTTGCAAGTGCGATCGACTTATACGCCCAAGTCATAATTGTATAAAACACCTTGACAATTTAACCATTTGTAAATTCCTGACTTCTTTAAGAAGTCGGGAATCTGGGTAGTTCGAGTTGGGTGTCATTGATGCAGAGGAGTTGGAGAGTTTGGTTGAGGTTGGTTTCGGTGAGTTGGGGAAACCAGGATTTGGGGAAGTTGGACTAGGTTAAGGGTTGGGTGTGGCTATGCCATAATGAATGAGAGAATGAAATCAACCCTTAACCATGACAACCACCGTTGAACTTAACGAAGAATTGGTTAAAGAAGCCTTTCGCTTAACCAATTTCAAGACAGAAAAAGAACTGATTGACTTTGCTTTGCAAGAATTAATTCGCACCCGTAAAAAGCGGAACCTACTTGATTTAAGCGGACAAATTCAATTTTCGACTGACTACGACTACAAAGCTTTGCGGGAAAACCGAAATGTTTCTGATTGATCCCTCCGTCTGGATCAGCGTTTTCCGCGACAGGACAGGTGTAGTACGCCAATCCCTGGAAGCAATAATTAATGATGAAAGTATTTTTCTGAACCGATTTACTCAGATGGAACTTTTGCAAGGTTGCCGAGATGAACGGGAGTGGACACTATTAGAAACTTATCTCCAAGAACAAGACTACATCGAGTCTACGCCTAATACTTGGGTAGCGGCTGCTCGGATTTATTACGATTTGCAACGACAGGAGTTAACGGTTAGAAGTAGTATCGACTGTTGCATTGCCCAACTGGCGATCGAACACCAACTTATTCTAGTTCATAACATCGCGATTTTGAAACTATTCAGAGAGTGCGATCGCTCAATTGCTTGCGCTTCCGACCTGACAATAATTAAATATGAAAAAATAAAAACCCCAGTTTCTTTGGCTTGTGGGTAATCAGAAACCGGGTTTTTTCGATAATACTTTGCCACACCTCGTAGAAACTACTAAAAACCCGGTTTCTTTGATATCTATGCGTAACTCCCGGCTATCATAACTCTGGACTCTAGATGAAGTCGTTTGAGCCAGTTTACGACAGTTTGAAGTAAATCGGGGTCATGGGGCGAGAAGGTTTACAGGGGTGGGTGAGTGAGTCGGTGATGAGACAGATAGTAGCGTCGAAGCGGGTAAGGGTTTCGAGGAAAGTAGGGCTCAAACCTTGGGCGGCGGGGGATGTGGAGTTTTGGTATAAACGATGGGGCAAAGATAAACTTCTGAAATACGAGTTAAGTGTTTAGGTAAGGACGCGTTGATAATGAACATCGTTTAATTTACCAAGCTACGGATCAAGAAATTGCGATCGCAGCTTGTAAGTATCATTACACTGAATAGATGTAATTGCGTTTCCGAAGACGCAGCAAGCGCGTGGTTTATTGGCAAATGCGCCGTCTGGTGTGGATGACAAGCAGATGAAGGGTTGCAAGCGCGACTTATGTAACTGATTTACATAAGATTCAGTACCTTTGGTCATGAAAGGGAGTAAAATGCGGTAATCTTGAGCTATGAAGGACACTAGATTGCCAATCATAGATACTCGGAAATCCTCAATTTTTTTTGAGTCTCTATTGACAGTAAATAAAATATGCGATAATTTATAGAAAATCATTTTTTTATCGCAATTTTGTTCACTATCTAGTTAGCCTTGCGAACAGTCGGTTAACACATTATTTTTTGTTAACCTTTAATTACACTATGGGTGGGTGGAGTAAAGGTGTTTAAGTTTGATCTATAAGATGATACATCATGACAAACTTAGTCAATACTAAGCTCAATTGGGTCTTTCCTGGTATTTGGTTGGTGATGGTATAATTATTACTGCCAGCACAATTTGGTACTTTTACTTTATTTACACCTCTGTTATCCTTACTTACACATATAAAAAATGGGCGGTCAAGTTTTTCATTTTTCAGTTGAGCTTCTAAATCTACTTATAGAGACTATTCCAAGGCTTTGTAAGAGTAAAAATGATGTTCTAGTATTTTTTTTAAGTGCTGGGGTTAGTCAAAATTTTCTAGCAGATATTCGTCGTAGGGTTGAGCAAGATAGAAATAATATTAGTAAGTATCAGATTGTTAGAGACGTGATAATTCGGCTGAATGAAGCTGGGGATGCTGCAATTCGTGAAAGAAGAGAAATTATCAAGCGAGTTGTTGAGTATAAAGACTTTTCCCGATGTTGGCCTGACGATCAAATACCAGCTATGGGTTTGGTAGCTAGAGTTAGAGAATTGAGAAATGATACAGACTCTTTTACAAGGCAACAACAGTATCATGAATCTCAGCGTGAAGAAGAGAGAAAAAAACGCCAACAAGACGAAGAAGCAAGAATTGAACAGCTTAATCTAAAAAAACAGAAACGTCAGCAGCTAAAGTCTGAGTTAAGTGCACTCTACCAAGAAACTAATGCTCAAAAACGAGGAAAGCAGTTAGAACCTATTTTAAACAGCCTCTTTGAGAGTGAGGGAATTTTAGTGAGAGAATCTTTCACTATAAAAGGTGAAAATAACGAAGGAGTAATTCAGCAAGTTGATGGAGCAATTGAGGTCAATAGTTGTCTTTACCTTGTTGAAATGAAATGGTGTCAAGAAGCATTAAGTCCTAGAGATGTATCACAGCATACGATGCGGCTTTTTGCGAGGACTGATGTTCGTGGTATCTTTATTTCAGCATCCGGCTACACTGAGGCAGCAATTATTGATATCCAAAGAGCACTTAATCTAAAAATTATTGTACTTTTTACTTTGAAGGAGCTTGTACTTCTCTTGGAAACAGAAAGCCCTTTTGAATCTCTCTTAAAGTCCAAGGTTGAAGCTATTCAGCTTGAAGGAAAGCTTTTGTATGACCTTTAGAATAAGGTTTATTACCCTTCTCTAGTTGTGCGGTTGCGTGGGATAACAAGTCGCAGCACCGCACTGCTAGTTAACGTTTTGGGCTTTGTTTCAGTTTGGTAAGCAGCCGATGAGTTATGGCGTTATGTTACTAAATCATCCCTAGAGTCCGATCGCCCTTTCGATCCAGTTGTCAGCTATTGTCGAGACACAAAGGGCGATCCTCTTCGAGGGCTGCGCTAACGCACTTCAAAAAAAAGTGCGATCGCCCTTTTCACAACCTACTCATTGGGGTTGTTTCTGTTTTTCGGCTTCTTTAGCTTTAGCTTCAGACCATTTTTGGTATTTAGCCGTATTAGCCGAGCTCATTTGACACATTTCTCTAGCTTTCTGTTCGGTGTCTTTTGCTAATTCCAAAATTTCTAGCAGTTCCTTGTCATCAAGTTCTTTTTGTGTCATTGCACATTCTCCAAACGGGCTTTAACACTACTGACTCTTATTAATGATAGTCGTGGAGGCAGAAACCGGGTTTTTTAGCGAACTACTGCATCCGGGCCTTTAACTGTCGTGAAAAACCCGGTTTCTTTGGTATTTATGGGTAAGTCCTAAATGAGACAGAAAGGACGATCGCACTTTTTCAATTCATCCGATCGCCCTCAAAGATTACTCTTTCCAGTAACGGGTTAAAATCCGAATTACCTCACCCGCTATGGGCGATGGTAGAGGCGGGCTCCACTCCCCAACTTCTGCAAAACCTAAAACGTGCAGCAGATTAACGATACTTTCTACCGCTTTGGGAACGCCGCACAACAGCAAACGAATCGGTTGCTTACCTTGAGGTACATCAGGAATTTCTTCCCGGAGTAGTTCGGGAACTGATTTTGGCTGTGATATCATAGACTTTGAATTACACGAATAGTGGAATTGCGATCGCCCTCAAGTTTTCCAGGCCAGGGGCGATCGCTTTTCCGTTTGTACATCCTCAGTCTAGCACAGCTATGGGAATATGGGAATAGGTAACTAAGGGAATTTTAAACTTTTCACACGTTTACGTGTGAAAATAAAGTTATGGCAAATGAAAAAGACACCATCAAACTTGTAATTCCCAAGGCATTGAAGATCAGGTTCAAAGCCTTGTGCGTTCGTGCGGAAAGGGATATGAGCAGCGTCGGAGGTCAACTAATAGAAAACTGGTGTCAAGAGCAAGAGCAAGCCCAGGCGAAACGGGATGAGTCAAACACCTGAAGGGGCGACACCAAAGAGCAAAAGTAAGAATTTCTTCTCGGATATCAGCTCGTAAAGGTTACAGAATGCTAACATCAGCTTGCAATATCATGGCTAGGAGTTGAGCATCAGCAGTGATCCGTTGGAAATTGGCAGTTGTGATGGCCGATCGCAATATCAGCAATAAAGAATTGGCTGCTTTAATTGGAATGCACCCGACTTCCTTTTCTAGACTCAAAACCCGCCGCCGACTCACCCGAATCGATGAAGCAACTCTCAGCGCTTTGTGCAAAGCACTGAATTGTCAGCCGGGGGATTTAATGGTATATGAAGAGGACAATCCCGATGCCTTAAAATGACATGATGAACACACTACCCCCAAACAATGTGAGTCCTGCAAAATCTCCTAGAGTTGCCTTTTACCCGCCACCCGAAATCAAGGAGAAGTTAGAAAAACTGGCGAGTATTGAGCGTCGTTCGATTTCCCAAATGGCATTACTTTTGGTGGAAGAAGGACTCGAAAGAGCGCAGAAGGAAGGGAGGTTCAATGAATCCAAAGACGATTAAGCCACTAACCCTGCCCTCACTGCTGCTGGCCGATCGCTCTCAACTGCCTACGTGTCCTGCCGTATACTTCGTTTTAGACGGTGATGCGGTTTTGTATATTGGCAGAACTAGGAACCTTCAACAGCGTTGGCTAGCACATCATCGCTGGTATCAGCTAAAGGTAATGAGTGGTAATATTCGCATCGCTTGGCTCGAATGCAGCGATGCTAGTCTGCTGGTAGCTATTGAAACAGCCTCGATCGAACACTTTGAGCCATCTCTTAACCGAACAAAAGTTGGAGGCGAACAAACCAAAATTTTTGTATATCTTCCAGAAGAACTTAAAGCAGACCTAGAGCGGTTAGCCAAATCGCATTATCGGCCGGTCTCGAATATGGTGTTGACATTAATTCAAGAAGCAGTAGATGAGGCTAAATCTGAGGGGAGAATTCAAAGCGACGATCGATCGCAGCAACAGAAAATCGACAGCGACTCTGAATGATTTAACCGCAGAGGACGCAGAGAGCACAGAGGAAGAGAGGAGAGAAATGAATAAATTAGTTATAAAATGACATTTTGAACACGCTACCTATTACTTACTCTTGGCCAGATAAATGTCTATTTCCTGCTTCAGCTCGGTCGGTCAAATTCAGCAACCTGTTTTTGACCAAGGGATGTAATCGCTAAGACTAAAACACTTAACGTAAGGCCTAAAATCGCATAACTCGGTAGTGAAAAAATAGTTACTTTAAACAAATAAGGCAATTCCCCCCCCTTCCAGTTCCACCGCTTTCCTAGAAACACCAACAGCCCGCCATGAATCACTGCGGTTTGCACCATGACACAGCCAACGCCCAATAACCAAACCGACATTCTTTGCCTAGAGAAGGCACAATTTTTAATCTGAAAACATAAATCATTCAGCAAAAAAACCACCGCCGGTGCTAACATCACAGAACTGGTGGGCTGAGAATAGTTGATAGCAATACTCAAAGTAGAAATTAGCACCATTTCAGATAAGTCAACTTTTTTTGACCAAGCATTGCCAGATTGTTTTTTGTAAAAATACCAACTCACTAAACCAACTAGCACCAGACATATCGAGTCAGAAAATAGCTTCGCCACGAAGGGACTATCGGGGAAAAATCTCGGCCCCATAACCCTTAAATCAAGGCGACTCATAGAAATATAAGCATTATTCGATGGATCGTTGAGCCAGAGTGGAAATCCACGAGTCGCATCCTGTATAAATCCTGTCAAGGAATTGCCCGTTACAGCTAGACCTATAACTGCCAAAAAAGTTACCGTGACTGTAGATATAAAAACTAGATGAAACCTTTTTTTGATTAAAAAATAAGGAATAAATAATATAACTAAAGTTGGTTTAAAAAGCGCAATCCCTAATAAAATTCCTGCAATTACATCCTGATTTTTTCTAGCATAAATAAACATCCATAACAGTAGAACGGCAATAAAAGTTGCCACATTGCCAACTTGAAGATCGAAGACAAAACCGTAGAGTAATGCAACTGATATACTACAAATAGTCCGAAAAGCTCGTGACTGCGACACCAACAAGATATTCGCTCCCCATAAAACAAAACCTGTGGCAATAAGATGCAGCCAAGTCCAGATTGTGAATGCAGTCTTCATCGGGAAATAGCCCAAAAACCACAGCGGAGGAATGATATTAGGTGGATAAACAAAAGATGGAATAAACCCACACACTTTAGTGATGCTACAGAAACCGATGTTAAATACTTCTACATTAAAGGGACTCAAATGCTGATGGGCTAACTTACTCGCTACATAAAACCACTTAAAATCCCAGTAAGGCGGATCGGGCCGATTAGTCAGATTGTAAACCAACCAACCGGTATAACAGAGAAATCGAGTGAGAACTAATACAATAACTGCTTGCAAAATAAAGTTAACGATAGGTTGACGAAAAAACTGAGTCAACCTTTGGATCGAAGGATGTTTTAAAAACAAAGAATCTTGCCATGCTGTTTTTTCGCTATCTAATCGCCAGTTAAATTTTAGAAACAAAGCGACTGTAATTATAATTATTAAATTCCATAATCCAAAGGTAATCATAAAAAATAATTTTAATAAATTTACTCTTTCGACCTCTTGCAAAAGTCAAAAAATCACCCCCCTCAGTCCCCCCGCGGCTTCGGGGGGAAGCAAGAAAAATTAGGCTCCATCCCCGCGACTTCGGGGAGGGTTGGGGAGGGGACTCAGCATTTTTGCAAAAGGTCTTTTGATGATATCACAACCAGAAATCCTCAACTAAAAATCAGCATTTCAACCTAAAATATAGACTTTTGTTCCCCGTTTCAACTTAACTCTCTCTTCACTCTTTTCTCTGCGTCCTCTGCGCCCTCTGCGGTTAGAAAAAAAAATCTTATTCACAAACAAAATAGCATTGCGATCTAAAAGCCCGTGAAGCGCAGCTATCCCGTAGGGAATCGCACATTTACGCCTTATAACCCTGTCCACCCCCAAACATATGCGTTAACCTAGTTGACTACAGCTTGTACCGCACTCCCCAACAAAATTCATGCTTCCCCGCATCAAAGAATTAGCCGCCACCCTAGCACCCCGCTTAATCGAAATTCGCCGCCACATCCACTCCCACCCCGAACTCAGCGGCAAAGAATATCAAACCGCAGCCTACGTAGCCGGAGTTCTCGCATCCAGCGGAGTCCGCGCGATCGAAGGAATCGGCAAAACAGGAGTCATCGGCGAAATCAAAGGCAACAGCAGCGAGTCCCGGTGGCTGGCAATTCGCACCGATATGGACGCTTTGCCGATTCAAGAACGCACAAACCTAGAATTTGCTTCCCGCAACGAGGGAGTGATGCACGCCTGCGGCCACGACATCCACACCACCGTCGGTTTGGGCGCAGCCATGATATTGTCTCAGTTAGAGGAAAAACTGCCCGGTCACGTCCGCTTCTTGTTTCAGCCGGCGGAAGAGATTGCCCAAGGTGCTCAATGGATGATTAAAGACGGGGCGATGCAAGATGTTGACGGCATCCTCGGAGTCCACGTTTTCCCGACGATTCCCGGCGGTTGCATCGGTATCCGCCACGGGGCACTGACGGCTGCGGCAGATGACCTAGAATTGATTGTGATGGGCGAATCCGGCCACGGTGCGCGTCCCCACGAGGCGATCGACGCAATTTGGATTGCTTCTCAGATAATTACTACTTTGCAGCAGGCAATTAGCCGCACGCAAAATCCTTTGAGGCCGCTGGTTTTGACGATCGGGCAAATTAACGGCGGACGTGCGCCGAACGTGATTGCCGATCGAGTAAAATTATTGGGAACCGTGCGATCGCTGCATCCAGAAACCCACGAAAAACTGCCGGCTTGGATCGAACAAATTGTTTCCAGCGTCTGCGGGACTTACGGCGCTAAGTACGAACTCACCTACAAGCGCGGCGTGCCCGGAGTCCAAAACGACCCCAAACTCACGCAATTAGTAGAAACTGCGGCTTTAGAAGCTTTAGGGCGATCGCGCGTCGAGATTTTACCAGAACCATCCTTGGGCGCGGAAGATTTTTCGATGTATTTAGAACACGCGCCGGGAACCATGTTTCGCTTGGGAGTGGGACTGACTGACAAACCGAATTATCCCCTCCATCACCCGCAATTTGAGGTTGATGAAGCAGCCATTGTGACCGGCGCTGTCACCTTGGCCTATGCCGCCTGGCAATATTGGAAACAGCAAGCAAGTAAGTAAGTAAACTCGCTTTCGTTGAATTACCCGTAAATAAGATGGTCGGGTGGGTAATGGATCAAAATTACTCGATTTAAAGTTTATTTGCGCCTAGCTGCTTAACAGAATTCGGGCAATTAAACCAGCTAATCTTGGGCAACTCCCCTATAGCAGCAGCCAAATGTGCTAACGTACAATCAAAAATCCCCAAATTTCAACTATCGCGAGACAGATAACCGTGTTCGCTCAAGCACCTCCAACTCCCAATTACAAATGGTTTAGCTGCATATCTAGCACTGTTTTCACCGCATTGTGCCTGTTACCCATTTTCAGCGCTGCGGGATACGCCCAAACTCCCCAAAATAGACCGATCAAAATTGGCGTTGTGCAGCGGTTTGGTACCAAAGCAACCGACAAACTGACGCTGAAAGCATTACCTGGCGACAGCTTAACTTTGCGTTACAAGACTCCTCAAGGCATAGAAACCAAAACTGCTGCTAGCGTCAAGTTAGAAATAGCCCCGAAACCGCTGGAATCGCCCTTAGTAGAAGAACGAGTTGTTCTGAGCTCTCACCGCAGTTTCGAGAGTGCGGAAGACAGCGCCAATCAGTGGCGCGCTAAGGGAATTGAAGTAGAAATTGCTCAACCTTTGCGCTGGCAAGTTTGGGCGAAAAGAGATGTGTATAACTCTCCTTTGGTGCGGCGCTGGCTGTTGCAAAGTTTGCAAGCTCAAGGTAACAAAACAGCTTTTCTGGATTCCAAAGTTATCAAACAAATACCCCAGGCTTTTTGGGTTTTAAACGGCTTTCGTTTCAACCGCAATGAGTTGGATGTGACGGCGGGGAAAAATACGATCGAGGTATTGGAACAAACCACCCAAGAGGCGACAGCTACTGAACCGGAAAAAGTAATTCAACAAACTCGCCGTTATGGTGGCAGTTTGCGCCTGCAAAAAAATGCTTACGGCACTTATACTTTGGTGAATGAAGTGCTGACGGAAACTTATTTGCGGGGTGTTGTTCCTCACGAAATAGGGGCTTTTTCGCCTTACGCTGCGATTGTCGCTCAAACTATTTTAGCCAGAACTTACGCCCTGAGAAATTTGCGCCGGTTTGCTGTGGATAATTATGAGTTGTGCGCTGATGTTAACTGCCAAGTTTATCAAGGTTTGACGGAGGTTTACCCGCAAAGCGATAAGGCGATCGCCCAAACGACTGGTTTGGTGCTAACTTACGAAAATCAGCTAGTAGACGCGCTTTATTCTGCGTCTAGCGGTGGCGTGACAGCGACTTTTGGCGATGTGTGGCAGGGCCCGGAACGTCCGTATTTGCGATCGATCGTCGATTCCCCTAATAATGTCTGGGATTTGTCCAAGCAGAGTTTGTCTGACGAAAACAATTTCCGCCGCTTTATGACTCTGAAAACAGGGTTTAATGAGGAAAAAGAAGAAACGTTTCGGTGGCGCGAACCAGCTTCTCTGACGGCGATTGGTGGATTTCTCAAACAGTATCTTCAGAAGAAACAGCACCCGCTGGCTAATATTAAAACTGTCACTCAGGTGCAAGTGACGGAAAGGTCAGCCGCAGGTCGAGTTTTGAAAATGAAGGTTCAAACTGACTTGGGCCCCATTGATATCGACAAAGACGAGATTCGCAATGCTTTTTACCCGCCGATCAGCACGCTTTTTTACCTAGAACCAATTTACAATCCAGACAAAACTCTCAACGGTTATGCTTTTGTCGGAGGCGGTTTCGGGCACGGAGTGGGAATGAGTCAGACTGGTTCTTACAATTTGGCTAATTTGGGCTGGAACGGAGCTCGAATTCTCAGTTTTTATTTTCCCGGCGCTCAAGTTGTACCGCTCAGCGATAACATTACATTTTGGCGCGAATAGTCGATCGAATTCGGCATAAGAGTCGGCGATTTAATTCGCCACTAAACAAACAAAGTCCGCGCAACGCGAGACTAAACATCAGCCGTAAAACTTTTAGATTTTAGACTTGGGATTCTAGACGGGTTTCACCGTTAATCTAAAATCGGCCATCTAAAATCTAAAATTATTTGGTCAGCTATCTGCTCAAACAGCTAGGAATTCATAGCTGAGAGTGAGAGACTGCTGGCGGCTTTGTTGCAGTCTTGGACGCAAAAACCCGGTTTCTTAACGTAATCGCGCTGTTACAGCTTAATTCCGAAAACAAGAAACCGGGTTATTTAGCGCATCGCGCCCAGAATCCTTCCTTAGTAGAGGGATTCTTCTTGGTGAGTTTCGATCGTACAATCAGACTTAGGATAGGCGACGCAGGTCAGAACAAATCCGGCCTCGATTTGGTCGTCATCTAAGAAAGATTGGTCGGATTGGTCAACTGTGCCTGCTGTGATTTTGCCGGCGCAGGTGGAGCAAGCACCGGCGCGACAAGAGTAGGGGAGGTCTAGTCCTGCTTCTTCCGCAGCATCAAGAATGTAAGTATCGTCTTCAACGTCAATGGTCTGGTTAAGTCCTTCGTCTTCGCTGATGAGGGTAACTTTGTAAGTTGCCATGCACTAAATCCTCTCAAAAATTCAACAAGATTGATAATTTTTCCTAATGCAACCTTCAAGGCTCTATTAGCTTTGAGGTTAGGTCTTAGGTTCGTTCCCTCTATGATATTAGGGGAAAGAAGCAAGGTTGCAACACTCATTTACAAAAAATTTGAATGGGATTAGTTATAACTTTTTCTAATTTCATCTTGATTGCTTATACCTATGTTGGGTTCAGCCGTGTGATACTGTTGCCGCAAGACTTGCGCAAAAAAACCCGGTTTCTCTTAAAAATCCTGTTTGGAGCCCTACAGCACAAAAACCCGGTTGTTGGTATGGCGTGTGTCGATCGAGTTTCAGCAAGACTTGCTGCAATTTTGTCTGTGCCGGCGGTGAAATGTATAGTTAGATCGCATCAAGACTTGGGTGTTGAAGGCTCGATCGAATAAATCGCACCACAACCACAGCTTAAAATCTGGGCGATAGAACCCTAAACCCCTGCACCGCAAGTCTGTAACTATCTAAAATCTCAAATCTAAAATTCTATGACTAATATTGATACTAGCTTTGGTTTTTCGATGAATGCTCCCATTCGCGTCGGGATAGTGGGGACTGGTTTTGCCGCTAAGTTGAGGGCCGAGACGGTTCAAGCTGATGGGCGATCGAACTTGGTAGCAGTTGCCGGCCGCACCCCGGATCAAACGGCAGCATTTTGTCAAACATTCGGGGCCGAGGCTGCGGTTTCTTGGCGCAAGCTGGTAGAAAGAGACGATTTAGATTTGGTAATCGTCTGTACGGTGAACCGGGATCACGGGGCGATCGTTTTGGCGGCGCTAGAAAATGACAAGCACGTTGTGGTGGAATATCCTCTATCTTTAGACGTATCTGAGGGCGAAAGGGCGATCGAACTTGCCGCCCAAAAGCAAAAACTCCTCCACATCGAACACATCGAACTCTTAGGGGGTTTACACCAAGCTATCAAAGCATCTTTGCCCTTAATTGGCAAAGTTTTTTATACCCGCTACGTTACTATTACAGCTCAGCGTTCCGTACCTGAGCGCTGGACTTATCAACATTCGCTATTTGGGTTTCCCTTGATCGGTGCAATTTCTCGACTCCACAGATTTACCGATTTGTTTGGGGAAGTGACAAGTGTTAACTGTCAAACTCAATTTTGGGACACTGGGCCAGATTTTTATAAAGCTTGTTTGTGCAATGCACAGTTGCGCTTTGCTAATGGGGTTTTTGCTGAAGCTGTTTATGGAAAAGGCGAAACTTTTTCGCAGTCGGAAAACGTTTTCACCATCTACGGAGAAGAAGGAACGCTGATTTTTACTCCCGAATCCGGTCAATTAATTCAAGGAGAAAATAGGCGGGCGATCGAAGTGGGAACGCGGCGCGGTTTGTTTGCAAAAGATACGGACATGGTGTTAGAATGTTTGTTAAACAATACGCCTTTGTACGTGAACAATACCAGTAGTTTGTACTCTTTGAAAGTTGCAGATGCTGCGAGGCGATCGAGCGAAATTAGGCAAAATGTAGCGCTGGGTAATTTATGATTGGACATCATAAGTTTGTAGTGAGAACTTCAGTCCTCAATTGATGCTGTTAGTAAATCTGGATTCTTCGTCCTGACTGCGAACAAATTTTATTTATGTGCAATGCTGATATATCGAGGCTGACTTTTTACTCGATCGATCCAATTTTGAATTGCTGGAAATCTGGTTAAATCAAATCCACCCTCGTCCGCAACGTGAGTGTAAGCAAATAAACCGATGTCAGCAATAGAATAGCGATCGCCCACAAAAAAAGCATGATTTTCTAAATGCTGTTCCATCACCTCCAAAGCAGCATAACCCGGTGCTTGTTTTTGTTGGAGTGCTTCTTGATATTCTTCAGCTTTACCTGTCATGTACCAAAAGCGAGAAGTCGCAATAAAAGGTTCGTGGCTGTATTGTTCAAAAAACAACCACTGCATGACTTGAGCGCGTTCAAATTTATCAATGGGGAAAAACTCAGTTCCTTCGCTCAAGTAAAACATAATTGCATTTGATTCAAATATAAATCTATCCGGTTCTATTTCTAAAACAGGAATACGCCCGTTAGGATTTTTCAGCAAAAATTCGGGAGTTCGGCTTTCTCCTTTGAGAATGTCAATTTCGATCCTCGCGAAGGGAAGATGGATCTGAGTTAAAAGCAAGCGGACTTTGTAGCAATTGCCAGACGGAGAATATTCGTAAAGTTTAAACATATTTTTTTTACCGCAGAGAACACAGAGAACACAGAGTTAAGAAAGAGAGAAGTTCACAGATTATTGTAGCATTGGTGCGTAAAGTCAGCTTTGCTACATTCAGAAGTAATATGGTTTAGGTGCAACCCAGATCGCCCTAAATTCGTCCAGATTGGAGGCTCTATGAAATTAGACTGGAAAGATTCTTACTTAAGTTCGGAAAATATAGGCTTAATTTACGGTTTTTTGGGCGTTGTTGGATTTAGCTTGACGTTACCTGCAACGAGAGCGGCTGCGCTCGATTTAGACCCGCTGTTTGTAGGTTTGGGACGCGGATTAGTAGCAGCTATCCCCGCAGCATTTACTCTTTGGTTCACGCATCAACCCATTCCCTCAAAACAGCAATTTCGGAGTTTATTAGTTGTCGGATTGGGAGTGGTTTTGGGATTTCCGGTACTGTCGGCTTGGGCCATGCAGCAAGTACCTGCCGCCCACGGTGCTGTCGTGTTAGGGTTGTTGCCTTTAGCAACAGCGATAGCGGGGTTTTTGCGAGCTGGCGATCGCCCTGATTTCACTTTTTGGATGGCTAGCATTGTCGGTAGTGCTACCGTTGTCGTTTTTGGAATTATTAGCGGTGCTGGACAGCTTCAGCCCGCAGATTTAGCGCTGTTTGGATCTGTAATTGCTGCTGCTATTGGCTATGCTGAAGGTGGACAATTAGCTAAGACTTTAGGTGGATGGCAAGTTATTAGTTGGGCCTTGGTGATTGTCGCTCCTTTCGAGGTTTTACCGACAATATTTGTTGTTGTAAAAGAAGAGTTGATAGCTTCACCTAACGCCTGGTTGGGTTTTGCTTATGTGAGTATTTTCAGTCAATTTATCGCATTTTTTGCCTGGTATCACGGGATGGCAATGGCTGGAGTTGCTCGGGTAGGTCAAATTCAGTTGTTGCAACCATTTTTGACGCTCTTGGCTTCGGCAATTTTGCTGGGTGAAACTTTGGAACCGATCGCCCTAGCAACAGCTTGTTTAGTTGTGGCCAGCGTAGCTGCGGGTAAAAAAGCTTCAATTAAGCGGGCAGAGGATTTGTAAGGCGATCGAGTATATCTAATGACAGATGTAAAGCGTGGAGTATTTCTATTAAATACAACCAATTAACTAAATCTTTAGGAAAATAGTAATGTTAGATATTGATGAAATGAGTTCAAAAGAGATACAAGAACTGCTACACACAGTAGGATACGGCCATCTTGGCTGCATACACGAAGGCAAACCCTACGTGATACCAATGCACTATTATCTCGAAGATTCGGACATATACCTGTTTACGACGATCGGCATGAAGACTCACGATCTCGATGCGAATCCAGAAATCTGCCTACAGGTTGAAGATATACGCGATCCGCTTCATTGGCGCAGCGCGATCGTGAATGGTCGAGCTTCGCGCCTCACTGAACAGGAAGATATCGATCGGGTAATGCACCTCATCAAAGAGCGCAATCAAACGCTGTCACCTGCTATCAATCGAACCTGGATTGATGCTCAGGGACGTGCAGAGGTAATCGCAATTTACCGCATTCAGGAGAGTGAAATGAGCGGACGAACGACTGACGGAGCTAGCAGTCGCTAACAACCGAGATATCTCAACCGTTGAAACTGTTGGCGGAAACGCGATTCTCCAGAAGCAGACGCTTCACCAGGGAATTGCGCGAGTTCGTTAACAGACTTTGAGAATCGGGAGTAGCTGACTAATTCATTAAATTCAAAATCGACTTGTAACTGGGATGGATGCTTGCTTATGAGCAGTATCGTAGACCTTATTTTCGTTGAGTCTAACTTTTAGTTAAAACATTCAAATGGTAGAGAGTATATGGGGCAAATTGTGCAAACATTCAATCGAAAGGTAGAGAGTATATGGGGCAACTTGTGTAAATATTCAATTGACTGCAAAAGAAACCCAATTTGTTTTTAAGCTGTCACGCATTTAAATTGCATATTGAGGGCGGGCGGGACGCCCAACCCTACTCCCCACAAGACGGCGAATGGTTTTTTGACATTCAATTTAAATGCACAACAGCTTACTACTTTTTTCTCACAAACAATCATCACGGTGAATAAAATGGAAATGACCAATAAAATTGACATCAACAAATCTGTGCCCCGCGAGCGATGGGGTGAATTTTTCGATCAGTTTACTGATGGCAATCGCGGACGGCATATTTCGATCGAAATCATCGGTTCAGAAGCCGGTGACGCAGAATTGATTAAGGACGCACCTCTTCATGCTATTATTTACGATCGCCCTGGAAAAGGAGATGATTTGGTGATTGAAGTGGGTAAAGATGCGGTGACTTACGCTCACACGATCGATTCACCAACAGAAGTTTTAACGGGACAGAACTCAAACGGTGTGATTGTGGCGGTTCTGATTAGTGACGCTGCTGGGACACAAACATTGATCCAGCTAGAAGCTAGTTGAGCTGGTAGAATAATCCTGAGTTCAACTTAAACAGCACCCAATGTTTCACGCTCCATATCTCACCAGGAGCAGTTGCTACTGAGTTGACCACCGCGATTAGGGATGAAGATACAGCAGCGAGAGTCAATCACCCACCACTAATCGGGGTACCCATATAGTGGGGGCTTAAAAAAGCCTAGTTGACCAGTCTAAGTGGAGTTCATATTCACTACGTTTAAGGCAAGTGTTAAAAGACCTATCCGAAAATGCGAAGCTAGTTTTCGGCACTAGAACTTAAAAGTTAAACAGGTATAGCGGGTTAAGCCAGTGCTTTTGAGATAGTTACCGACCTTAAACATTGACGAAGCTAACATCACCCAGAAATGGAGTTTTTCAAATGTCCAATTTCGCGTTTGTACTAGATACAACCAAAAGACCACTAGCTCCAGTTCACCCAGCGAAAGCAAGATTGTTGCTGAAAGAGGGGAAAGCGGCAGTATTCAAGTTGTATCCCTTTACAATTATCTTGAAAGAGGTATCTAATGCGATCGGTCCAAATTTAGAACTTAAAATTGATCCAGGTTCCAAAACAACTGGTATCGCAATTGTCCAAGGCAACAAAGTTATATTTGGTGCTGAATTAACACATCGCGGACAAGCGATTAAAGCCAGCTTAGAGTCACGGCGTTCGCTGCGTCGGAGCCGAAGAAATCGCCACACTCGTTACCGTAAGGCAAAGTTCTTGAACCGTACCCGTTTCCAAGGCTGGTTAGCACCCAGCTTACAACATCGGGTTGAAACCATTTCAACCTGGGTGAAAAGATTGCTCAAACTTGCACCTATTAGCTCAATCTCCCAAGAGCTTGTCAGGTTTGATTTGCAACAGATGGAAAACCCGGAAATCTCAGGCACTGAATATCAACAAGGTACTTTACTAGGTTATGAGGTGCGCGAATACCTACTCAATAAATGGGAGCGAAAATGTGCTTATTGCGGTCTTGAAAATGTGCCGTTACAAGTTGAGCATATTCACCCCAAAGCTAACGGTGGTAGCAACAGAATTTCTAACCTTTGTTTAGCCTGCTCCAAGTGTAACCAAAAGAAAGGTACTCAATCAATTGAGAAGTTTCTAGCTAAAAAACCGGAGGTATTAAAGCGCATTCTTGCTCAAGCAAAACGTCCCCTCAAGGATGCAGCAGCAGTCAATTCAACCCGATGGGCGCTGCTCAACAAACTCAAAGAAACTGGCTTACCTATTTCGACTGGTTCTGGTGGATTGACAAAGTTTAATCGAACCCGATTGAACTTACCTAAAACCCATTGGATTGATGCGGCTTGCGTGGGAAAAATTGACTCACTCAAGCTATTAACAAACAAACCATTGTTAATCAAAGCTACGGGACATGGAACACGACAAATGTGCCGGACTGATAAGTTTGGATTCCCCGATCGATATGTTCCTAGATTCAAGTCTGTCAAAGGGTTTAAAACTGGGGATATCGTCAAAGCGATTGTCGTCAACGGGAAAAAGGTTGGCAGATATATGGGAAGAGTTGCAGTCAGAACAACTGGCTCCTTCAATATTTATGCCACTAAATTAGTTCAAGGTATTAGTTTCAAATGCTGTCAAATCGTGCAGAGGAAAGATGGTTACAATTACGGATTTTAAGATGGGAAATTGTTCAACTGTCCCCCTCTTTGTTTTTGAATCGCAAAAATTCAATCAGGGGACGTTTCACAATTTGCGCCCCATTCCTCTCGACACCAAGCTGGGTACAGCTATGGTGCGAGTCTCCTGGGGGGTTAGATGAAACAGCGACAACTGGGGAATCAAGGATTAGTAGTCTCAGAGTTAGGACTCGGCTGCATGGGGATGTCCGAGTTCTACGGGACAACCGATGAGTCAGAATCGATCGCCACCATTCATCGCGCCTTAGAGCTAGGCGTGACTTTGCTCGACACGGCTGATATGTACGGTGTCGGTCACAATGAGGAGTTAGTCGGCAAAGCGATTAAAGATTGTCGCGATCGAGTCATCATCGCCACCAAGTTTGGCAATGTACGCGGTAGCGACGGCAGCTTTAAGGGCGTCAATGGCAAACCCGAATACGTCCGCTCTGCCTGTGATGCCAGTCTCAAGCGTCTGGGCGTAGATGCGATCGACCTTTACTACCAGCATCGAGTCGATCCCAACACTCCGATCGAAGAAACCGTAGGCGCAATGGCAGAGTTAGTTCAAGCCGGGAAAGTGCGCTACCTCGGGCTTTCCGAAGCCGCCAGCGACACCATCCGCCGCGCAATGGCAGTGCATCCTATTTCGGCACTCCAGACTGAATATTCGCTGTGGAGCCGGGAGCCAGAAACCGATATTTTGCCCACCTGTCGAGAACTAGGGATTGGGTTTGTGCCTTACAGCCCTCTGGGGCGCGGGTTTCTCACAGGCAAAATCAAGAGCCTCGACACGCTATCGGAGGGAGACTCTCGACCGCAAAGATATCCTCGCTTTCAAGCCGAGAATCTCCAGCAAAATCTGGAACTCGTCGAGCAAATCGAGCAAATGGCCGCCACTAAGGGCATCAAAGCCGGACAGTTGGCGCTGGCCTGGGTTTTGGCGCAGGGCGAAGACATCGTGCCGATTCCAGGCACCAAACGCCGCACCTATTTAGAAGAAAACATTGCAGCAGCCGATGTGACGCTGACTCAAGCAGAACTAGACCAGCTCAAGAAAGCCCTGCCATTAGGAATTGCGGTGGGCGATCGCTACCCCGATATGAGCAGCGTTAATGGTTAGGAATTGGCGAACTCGCCAAGTGCAATATTTCGGGCTGGGTGTGACTCCTTATGATATCGAGGACACGGCACTGCCGTGTCCCTACCGCGATTAATTGTAGGGACACGGCACTGCCGTCTCCGGCCTATCATGTCTGAGTGCAACCGGATGATCTTAGGGGGATCTCCGGGTTTAAAAAACACGCCCTACCCGCAGCAATCTCAATCTTTTTCGTTTCCTTTTTTATTAAGAAAACCAGAGAAATTGAACTCGAATAAATGCAAATTTTGGCATCCATGCCTTTAGTAAAGGTTAAAAACAACTGATCGAACTTAAGTCGATCTAGTTCTGAAACTCTCACCAATAAGAAGAAAATTATGACAGATATCATGAGCTGCGAGATCCAGCTAGTCTCCCGCCCCAACGGGATGCCCACCGCAGATAACTTTACGATCGCCCAGACCAAACTAGAGCCTCTTCAAGATGGGCAAGTGCTCGTTCGCAATCTCTATATGTCCGTCGATCCATATATGCGCGGTCGCATGAACGAGGGGAAATCCTATGTTCCATCCTTCGAGTTAGGAAAAGCCCTCGAAGGCGGCGCAGTCGGCGAGGTCATCGAGTCCCGCGCCCAGGAATTCAAGCCGGGTGATGTTGTCACTTCCAACTTTGGCTGGCGGGAATACTTTATAGCAGCGCCGAAAGAGTTGCATCCCGTCAGCCGCGAGATGCAACCGCTCTCAGTTTACCTCGGCGCCCTCGGCATGACGGGCATGACCGCTTGGGTGGGGTTGAATTTAGTAGAGGTCAAAGCCGGGGATGTCATTTTTGTTTCCGGAGCCGCCGGTGCGGTGGGAAGTGTGGCCGGACAACTGGCGAAACTGCGCGGGTGTCGTGTCATCGGGTCAGCAGGTTCAGCGGAAAAAATCAAGTTTCTGCTGGAAGAATGCGGATTCGATCGAGCTTTCAATTACAATGCCGGCCCTGTCCTCGAACAACTGAACCTCGCTGCGCCAGACGGGATTGATGTCTATTTCGATAATGTAGGAGGCGAAACCCTCGAAGCGGCGCTCTCGGCTCTGCGGGTGTACGGCCGGATTATCGCTTGTGGCGGCATCTCCGGTTACAACGCCCAAAAGCCGCAGCCGGGCCCTTCCAATCTATTTAACTTGATTGGCAAACGGTTGACGATGAAAGGGCTGCTAGTTCGCGATTGGCTCGATCGCCAGGGGGAATTTGAACAGGAAGTGGGCGGCTATTTCCGAGAGGGAAAACTGAAGAACCAGGAAACAGTGGTCGCAGGAATCGATCGAGCGGTGGACGCTTTCATCGGTCTTTTTGAAGGCAAAAATGTGGGTAAAATGGTGGTAAAATTGGGTGAGGTTTCCACTAATTGAGTCGGCACTTGCTTCATTATTTGAGCAAGTTGAAACCCTAGATAGCTTATCAATTATTTGGTTTAAGAAAGTATGGATCTCCAACTATCAGATCGGGTTGCATTGGTCAGCGGTTCAACCGCCGGAATTGGACTAGCGATCGCCACGACACTTGCCCAGGAAGGAGCAACAGTCATTGTCAATGGCAGAACGCAAGATCGCGTAAACGATGCTCTCGATCGCATTGATCAAAGCGTCCCAAATGCCAAAATTCAAGGAATTGCTGCCGATTTGGGAACGAAAGCAGGAGTTGACTTGTTGTTTCAACAAGTGCCATTCGTCAACATTTTGGTCAACAACTTGGGAATTTATGGCTCCAAAGCATTTGAAGATATCTCCGATGAGGAGTGGATGAACATTCTGGAAGTAAACGTTATGAGCGGTGTACGCCTCTCGCGTCATTACTTACCGCTGATGCTGAAGCAAAATTGGGGACGAATTATTTTTATCTCTAGTGAGTCTGCCTTGAATATTCCCGTCGAAATGATTCACTATGGCGTTACCAAGACTGCACAAGTGGCATTGGCTCGTGGTTTAGCTGAAACAACCGCAGGCAGTCAAGTCACAGTGAATACAGTATTGCCAGGGCCAACCCGTTCCGAAGGAGTGGAAACTTTCATTGAGGGACTCGCCAAGGATCAAAATATTTCACCCGAACAAGTTGAGAAAGAGTTTTTTACCAAGACTCGTCCATCTTCACTGATTCAGCGATTTGCTTCAACGTCTGAAGTTGCTGCATTAGTTGCATTTGTTGCTAGTCCTTTAGCATCTGCAACTAATGGTGCTGCTCTGCGAGTCGAAGGTGGATTGCTGCGATCGATTATTTAATGCAATCGCCTTGGTAGATCGCTTTAGCAATCAGGGGTAAGTATGAATTACCAATAGTGCGATCCGTCGTTACCGTTCGCGATCGCATTATCAAAAATATATCATTCCGATGCAACCGGATTCGCTCTTACTACCTACCGCTAAATAACCCGCAATTAAAACTTCAGTGATGCCAACTGCAACGGATTTTAAAGACTGTTACACCATTTTGGTAGTAAGCATAAGCGAAAACTTAAGGCAGATTGAATAGACCTCTTGCAAAAATCCTTTTCATCAATTGATGGGACGGGCTCTGGGGCCCATCCCACAAGAAAAAATAACTCTTGTGGGATGGGCCCCAGAGCCCGTCCTAATTATTTTTGCAAGAGGTCTAATGATGGCGGTGAAGTGCCAGTGTCAGATTAATAAGTCCAGTTTTGCTTCGTCTGCAAGCTATAGGTTCCATCTTTCACATTCACCCGCTCAGGAATCAGCTCTAAATCTCTAAATATATTTGCTTGATGCTGTAGGGCCGTGAGCGATTGGTCGTCGATCGGGATAATAGCGCGTTCGGCACTGCGTCGCTGTAAAATTTCTACAATCGACGGATCGATTTCATGGTGCTCTGCCAATCGCACAGCCGCTTCTAATTCCTGTTTCTTAGCCCAAGCTCCAGCTTCGTTTACCTCTTCTAAAATCACCTTGAGCAAGTCGGGATAATCGCGTACTAGCTCTGGAATCGCGTAGTAATAGGTGGGAACTTCCAGCGAAGCTTTGTCACCAAAAATGCTCTCTAAGTCTGCAATCGATCGCCCTGGATAAGCGCTTCGGGCTTGAGTTGCTGTATAGGGAACCCAAATCACCCAAGCATCGGCCTCACCTTGTCGGAATAGGGGCAACGCCTGTGGCTGGGTCAGATAAATTGGCTCAATGTCACTAAACTCTAGCCCCACTTTTGCCAATGCTCGCACAAGTATGTAATGGGCGCTTGAGCCTTTGTCAAAAGCTATCTTTTTACCCTTCAAATCGGCAAGCGTCTGAATCGGAGAGTCTTCTGGTACTAGAATCGCTTGACCTTTAGGAGCGGTATATTTTTCTTTAGCCACCCGCACAAACACATGATCCGCTGCTTGAGAGAAGATGCTGGCCGTAGCACCGCCGCCGCAGAAATCAATTGTCCCATTACTTAGTGCTTCTATCAGAGCAGAAGCTGATAAAAAGCTTGTCCAAGTGACAATCAGCCCAAATGGTCGCAAACGGCTTTCGAGCAAGCCTTGAGCGCGGAGAACTTCCAGATTTGTCATCCCCTCTGGATACCCGATTTTAAGTTGCTTGAGCCGTCGCGCTTGCTCAGCTAAGGGTGTGTTGCCAGATTGAGCAGAACGGTTAGAAAACCAGCGATCCAAAACTACACAGAAAATAATCCCACCCACAAATAGTCCCACCGTTTCCAGTAACCGCATTGGTGATTCTTTAGGCAGTTTGGCTTGATTTACCTGACTTACTACAGGGGAGAGTACATTGCCAGAGGCAGAAGCGGCAACATGACTGTCAAAAGCCAGACTCAAGACCAAAACCGAGACAAGGCCGATGCAAAAACGCACTGCAAACCTAGAGGCAAGCGATCTGCGAATGACCGATCTTCGTGACCGTAAGATGTTTTGACCTGTGCCTCTTGGCAGACGGTCAATCAAGCGGCTAATCATACTGACTCCTTTGATAAACACAGGTGATGAACGCTGGATGAAGATGGGGGATCGAGTCAAAGCACCGCTTGATACGGATAAACTTCCAGATTTGCTCGCTCGTTACATCCAATGTGCGATACTCACATTATCATATCGATATTGTGGTGATTGTCTACAGCGGTTGAGCGATCGCTCGTTTCGGTCATCAGATAGGTGTTGAGTGAGGAATGGTAATGGATTGGTTAATTGCAACAATTAAGATCGGGCTAGCTACTGCTGTGGCAACAACGTTTGACGACAATATTTATCTAACTGCCTTCTTCAGTGAGGTTAATCGTACTTTTCGTCCTCAACATATTGTGGTTGGTGAGATTATAGGGTTCACGGTATTGATGGCAGTAAGTTTGATTGGTTTCGTACTGGGGCTAGTGATTCCGTCAACTTGGACGGGTCTACTGGGGATTCTGCCGATACTCATTGGCTTGAAAAATTTGCTCAACCTCAATAAGGATGATTCAGCCGAAGATAAGTCAGCCAATCTCAAAAGAAACTCTAAATTTCGAGGCTTTGATTCCAGAAAGCGATCTCTGTGGGATGTAATCCGCGATCCGCAGACTTACCGCGTCTCCTCGGTCACGATTGCTAACGGCGGCAACAATCTCGGGATCTATATCCCTTTGTTTGCCACTAGCTCAATCCAAAATCTGTCCGTAATTATACCCGTTTGCTATTTTATTGTTGGCTGCTGGCTGTTTATGTCCTATACTCTGACGCATCTACCTGGTATTGCTTTGGTACTCAGCCGTTATGCGAGCAAGTTTTTCCCTTTCGTGCTGATGTGGCTGGGTTTCAGAATTCTGATGGACAGCGAATCCTATCGTCTTTTTCTACCGAACTCTTGACAGAAAAAGGCGATCGATCGTCAGTGCTAACCTGGCTAGCGCGGTGCAATGTCAATTTCGAGCCTAGCGAATAGTAATTAACACTTGTTTGCATTTTTTTACGATCGAAACCGCTCGCCAAAACCAGCAACTTCTGCCAGCGTATAAAGCGGGCGGCCTTTCACCTCCTCGTAAATCCGCCCCACATACTGGCCCAAAATCCCAATACTGACCAACTGCACCGCACCTAAAAAGAAAATTGCCATAATTACAATTGTCAAACCAGTTAATGCCGAACCTGGAGAGAAAAGACGCCAGTACAAAACCAAAAAAGCCATCGAAACAGATACAAACGCAGCAAATAACCCCAGATAAATTGACAGCCGCAGCGGCACTTTTGAAAAAGATACTAAACCGTTCATTGCCAAAGTAAAAGATTTGCTGAACGTATACTTAACATCGCCTGCAAAACGCGGATCTCGTTCAAACTTAACAGCCGTTTGTTTAAAACCGATCCAAGCGCGCAGTCCCCGAATGTAGCGGTTGCGTTCTGGCATGGCGTTGAGTACATCCACCACGCAGCGATCCATCAAACAAAAATCTCCCGTATCTATGGGAATGTCAACATCAGCAAGATTCCGCAAAATGCGATAGTACATATAAGCTGGCAACCGCTTAAACCAACCTTCTTGACGGCGTTGAGTGCGCTGAGCGTAAACAACTTGATAGCCCTGCCGCCACTGTTCTACCATATCTATAATTAACTCTGGCGGGTCTTGCAAATCGCCGTCCATGATTACTACAACTTGACCGCGAGAAAAGTTTAAACCAGCAGTTACAGCTATTTGGTGACCGAAATTGCGGGCAAAACTGAGGTAACAAATGCGCGAATCTTGTTCGTGCAATTCTCGCAAAAGTTCGAGAGAGCGATCGCGGCTGCCATCATTGATTAGAATTAATTCTACTGGGCCGTCCATTCGCTCCATCACTGCACTAATTCGCCGATAAAGTTCAGCCAGATTTTCTTCTTCGTTATAGATGGGAATTATCAAGGAATACTTAGGTCTATCGTTCATCGCAGTTTCTGTAGGCAAATCAAGTTTTCAACTGTTAAATCAAATAAATCAAAAGGTTATTTTTTCACAAACACGCTCAGTGGCTCCATCGACCATTTTTGTAGGTAAGTTTGATTTTTGACAACCATTTCTTTTCCTTGCCTGCCGTCATTTTTTCTAGCAAAGTAAATTATGGCACAAGGGGTAAAACTTTTGTAAGGTTCCGAGTTGAGCTTTTGCTTAACAACAGGATCGATAGTGGAAATGTGTTCGATGCGAGGTGCTGGTTTTCCCGGCTCTGGAAACATTACCCACAAGGGATATTCCCAAGCATTTTTAGCCCAAAATGACAGTCCTGTATTGGTGCAGTTTTTAGATTTAACAAAATCTACTGCTGTATTGTAAGCAACTTCGATTTGAGACCGACTTCTAAAAGACCTCTTGCAAAAATAACTAGGACGGGCAAGATGCCCATCCCACAAAATTTTTTTTCTTGTGGAACGGGCATCTTGCCCGTTCCAGAATTTGATTAAAAGGATTTTTGCAAGAGGTCTATTAAATGACGGTGTAGCGATCGCAAATACTTGTCCTGGAGGCCAAGTGATGCGCGGGTCGTTTGTAGCTACGCCCAATATTCGGTGCAGGATGTTAATCACTCCCGCAATCGCACCGTTAATTCTGGAAATTCTCGTCCCGGCTTGCATACCTAAATTTCTAATTACATTTGACAGGAAATTTGGCAGCGTAAATACTTCTATTTTATATTCTTTAGTAAAATCTTGAGGCGATCCAATCGCATAACCGAATAAATCGTAATTTCGCCAAAAGTGACCGATATTCAACACTAAAGTCACTGCGGCTATTATCAAAATTGGTCGCAGCATCTTCCCCCGAAAACATTTAATTCCTCCTACAATAAACCAAATAATAGAAGGCAAACAGAATATATAAGCTGTCGTTTTTGTCAAGATAGCTAGACCCAAACTCGCACCAATTTTGAAAGTATTAAACCCCGTGATTCCTGGTGACATTCCTCCTGCCAAACCGCAGGAGACAAAACACACCACCCAAAAACATACAGCATAATCGTTTTGAGTGCTAGAACCCTGGAGGATACCCATCGGCAAAGTCGCAGCAAAAACAGCCGCAAAAACTTGACCGCGCACATTAGCGCCCAGTTGCTTAGCAATTAAAGAAACTGCGATCGCGCTTCCCACCATACTCAACCACTGTACCAAATTAGCAAAGCGATCGCCCCCGCTTAAAATCTGAAAGTGCATAATCGCAAACTCAGCCCAAGGCGGGTGATACAACTGTGGCACATAAGAAGTTGGATAATGCTCCACACTGCGGTTTTGCATCCAGTGTACAACCCGGCTCATGTGATAAGTCATAGAATCCCAATTGTTAGGCGGTGCAACTACAGCAATTAAACCAACCGCAGCAAAAATAAATAATACACCGCCTAGCAACCCCACTAAGAAACTCGGAAATTTCTCATCTTGATTTTTCTCAAAAATTGGCTGGACAGATTGAAATTTTAGATAAAAAATCAACAACAAAATATCTGCTACCAACCACAGCCCGAACACCCACTCAAAAGTCAGCAACCTAAATAAACTGAAAAATTCAGTAGATAAAGCAACAATAACTCCCCCAACAATGGCTGCGGACAAAATAGCATTACGCCAACAATTATCTCTTTTCTGAAATATGAGAAACAAAATGCCCAGAGCCACCACTGGAATCAAGGCGAATATATCTGTTATCATAGATGTTGAGCCTGAGTTTAAGACAGGACGTTCAGCGCGGGAAGACTAAAAACCTGGTTTCCTAGTTAATTCCTCGTTGTTTTTTCCCAATATTTCTAGTAGAAACCTGGTGTTTGCGTAAGTCATCTAAAAATTACCATCATAACCGAGAGATTAAAAAATTATGACAAATTCTAACTATCTTTGGCAAGCAAATCAAGATTTAAGCGAAGCTTGTCTGCAACATCCCTTTGTTAGAGGCATTGCAGACGGCAGCCTCCCCCAAAATAGTTTTGCATATTACGTTGCACAAGACGCATTTTTTCTGGGAGCATTCGCTCGCGCTTACAGTATCGCTGCGGCAAAAGCACCCGACTGGGAGGGGTTTGAAATCCTCCACAATCTCGGCAGCGGTGTTTTAGAAGAACTTCGCTTGCATCAAGGATATGCAGCCAAATGGGGTGTGAACTTGCGGATCGCGAAACCGGGAATCGCTACCCGTCACTACACGGATTTTTTATTAGCGACAGCCTGGGGAAGCGGTGTCGGTTTGACAGCAGCCGCGATGACTCCTTGCTTGCGATTGTATGCTTTTTTGGGACAGCAGATAGCTAAACCTAAAATACCGGAACACGCCTTTAGCGACTGGATTTCCACCTATAGCAGCCCTGAGTTTGAGATTTTAGCCAAACGGCTGGAAAGTTTGGTCGATCGCTACGCAGCACCATTAACGCCTGAAATAGAAACAACCTATCGCTACGCCATGCTGTGCGAATGGGACTTTTTTCAGTCAGCATGGGAGATCGAATAAAATAAGTGCGATCGCCCCTAAGCTATCCACAGCCAACTAGCAAATTTCACAGAAAAGTACAGCAGAAATATGCCAAACAATCCAATCAAT
This sequence comes from Microcoleus sp. A003_D6, assembly GCF_036702825.1. NCBI lineage: Bacteria > Bacillati > Cyanobacteriota > Cyanophyceae > Oscillatoriales > Microcoleaceae > Microcoleus > Microcoleus sp. A003_D6. The sequence goes on from NZ_JAUBWA010000087.1 coordinate 30,518, forward strand.
CCGTAACCCCAACGAGGCCTAGCCGCCAGCAACAAGCCGAGAGCTATTGACAGCGGTACAATACTATAAGCGTAGAGGTTTACTGAGCTTAGAACTCCCGAATTAACCAGCAGTGGCAAAGAGCAAAAACCGAAACAGACGGCTGTAATGCCCAGTCTTTTTCGCAAATACCACAACAAATAGCCACCGCAAAAAATCATCGCAAATTTACTAAAAGCTTGCAAGCGGAAACTGAAAAATTCCTTAAATATCTCCAACCAAGTAGGCTGAACCCAGGCTTTTTGGACGTGAATAAATGCGAAAGCATCTCCTAAACCAATAGCACAATAGACCTCTTGCAAAAATTCTTTCATCAATTCATGGGACGGGTTCTCCGGCCCGTCCCACAAGAGTTATTTTTTCTTGTGGGATGGGTCGGAGAGCCCGTCCTAATTATTTTTGCAAGAGGTCTACTGCTAATTTTAACTAACAGCCGGGAAGTCCCTCTGTGTATTTAGAGGGGATAAATCTGAGCGCTCTCGTTGTACCCCGAATAAATCACAGTAGGGATGTCCAGAAGCGTCGGTCGGAGGCACGTAGATAGGCAATTATATATCGGGAGAATTCTGATTTTCGATGTACTTTCTAAGCGTTGAAACCGTAACTCCTCCACAAGAAGCAATGAAATATGAACTACTCCATAAAACATCTTTGTGATAAAACTCATTTACTCTTTCAGGAAACTCGCTTCTAAGTCGGCGACTTGCCACGGACTTGATATTATTTATAAACTTTGACAAGTCCATCTGCGGGTAATACTGAAATAGTAGATGAATATGGTCTTCTTCGCCATTAAACTCTATTAGTTTACACGACCATTTTTCACTCAGGTCGGCAAATATCTCGTTGAGTCTGGCTAGCATCTGAGCATTGAACACCTTGCGCCTGTATTTGGTACACAAGACTAGATGAGCCTTGAGGTCTGAAACAGACCGAGCGCTTGACACGAAATCATTTTTCATATTTATTTTTATTAGGTGTTGTATTTTTGGGATACGCCAACTATACTGTAAAAAGGTCGAAAAAGGGAAGTTTCTGATGCAGTTAACGTATAAATATCGCCTCAAACCCACAAAAGCTCAGTTAGCAACCATCGAAAAACATTTAGAACTCTGTCGCAGACAATACAATTATCGACTGGGTGAAAGATTTAGATGGTGGGAGTCCACGAGAACTCCAGTCAACGCTTGTCCTTTGACTGCATCTATAGTCCCTGTTGAGGAGATTTACCAAAACATCCCCTTAACTAGAACACAAACTAGAGATGGCAGGAAAAAGGATGAATCTGGTAATCCTTTAACTAAGAGGGGTGATGTTTTCTCAAACATTGAAGGCGGTTACGTTCAATGGCAAACGATACAGTTAGCCGACTTGAAAAATACTAAGAAACTACTTCCTGATTACAAAAGCTTAGATTCTCAAGTTTTGCAGGATGTAGTGAATCGAGTGGAAACTTCTTTCTCGAATTTTACAACGCCGGACAAAAACGGTAATCGTAGGGGCAAGCCTAAGTTCAAAGGTTTCCACTACTACAAATCTTTTACTTACGCTCAACTAGATAATCTTGATATTGTTAAGGATGAGCAAAATAGAATTTGTATTGACCTTGCAAAAATAGGTCAAGTGCCGATGGTATTCCATCGTTCAATACCACAAGGTTTCAAGGTTAAGACGGGAACGGTTATTCGAGAAGCGGATGGGTGGTATATTTCCCT
>NZ_JAUBWA010000088.1:0-31690 GCF_036702825.1 Microcoleus sp. A003_D6
GACGCACCCTACGACTTAACGGTGCGTCAGTTTGGAGATTGTTGATTTTTAGTGGTAATTTGTAGGGTGCGTCAGTTCGGAGATTGTCGATTTTTAGCGGAAATTATGCGAACTGACGCACCCTACGATTATTACATTTTACCCGGTGTTAGCAAAATTAGCTGTTTTGATAAGATCGATCGCACTTCATCCAATCCCATCTCCACATCCGCCAAAATCTCTCCCACACTTCTGGTATTGCAATTTTGCAAAAACTCAAACTCAGCACTTGACAAATTGACCAATTGATAATTGCAATCAAACACTTGATCGCTCGGCCAACCGTGCATACAACCACTCAACTCTGGAATTGCCGCCAAAAGTGCCTTATCGTCCGACCAATCAATTTTATTAACAGGCTTTTTGCCCAAGAAAAACTCGTAATGAGTGATTTCCGTATCCAACAATTCAATTAATCGATAAAGCTCCCGTTCCGTCAAACCCCGAGCTCTTTCTATCAATTCCGGCGCTTTCCCCAAAAGTCTTTCTAACTGCCAATATCCCGGATTTGAGAAACCAATAAATTCCAATCCCGAAGCATCAATTAACTCGAACAAAGTCTCAATATTGTAATCAATTTCCTGCGGGTGAACGTACATATCAGCAAAACATTCGTCCCGCTGATTTTCTCCTGCCCAACGCTGCTTTTCGTACTTGACAAGACGGTTGTTTTCTGGTAAAGAAGCAAAGATTTGACGACCGACTTTCACACCATCGGGATAGTCACCTTTTTGCGGGCCTTGGAGAAGCCCGATCGCCCTTTGCATCAGTTGAATTTCCCAGCGTCCGAGCTCAGCATACACAAAAATGTGCATCAAACCGCCCTCTGCCAACTTCGCCGCCAGCGCTTGAATGCCCCGGATTGGATCGGGTAAGTGGTGCAGCACGCCGACGCAGTTAATCAAATCGAACTCTCCCTCTAACTCGGCTGCATCGTAGATGCTGAGGTGGCGAAAATCAGCTTCTCGCGCGCCAGATCGGCGACAGCGTTCTTGTGCTACCTTCAAAGCACCTGCACTCAGGTCGATCGCCGTCACCGAAGCTTCAGGATTGAGGTGAATCAGATAATCAGTGCTCGAACCAGTGCCGCAGCCAGCATCTAAAATCCGAATATCGAGTTTTGGCGGCTTTTTCCCGGTGCAAAAATTGTAAGCATCAGGCCAACTCCAGCGCCAGTTATACCCCGGGGGCGGTTCATCGGACAAAGGATCGGGCGGGAAAGGGAAAGTATCGTAAAGCCGCCGCACGGCAGCGCTGATATCAGGCGTAGTATCCATAGGTGAGGTAATACGTGGGTTTTGAGATTGGTTGTCAGTAGCTACGGGGTAACAGCGCTAGGCCATGCACTTCTGTTGCTGCGTTACTCGCAACCAAAGTGTCGCTTCGTCAAGTTGGGCAAGCCTGAAAGAAAGGGATCTGGCGATCGACTAACCCCTGATAGCCAAGCCCTGACAGCTTCTGCGTAATAAAACTTATCATTTTTTCTCATATACGCTCTCTTAAATCTATACAATAAATCTCGGCAGGCTTTTTAACAAACGAGGACTGTCAATAACCCACCGCTACCGCTGAGCTTTCGGGTAAAGCGGAGGCGTCTTTAAGCAGAAAGTTAAAGGCAAGAGAAAAAGGCAGAAGAAAATTTTTGATTTTCTTTTCCCTTAATTGACGGCACTTGCTGCGATCGCCCAAAGGCAACTCTCCTGCCAAGTCTTTGTTTCCACGGGTTTACGGGCGGAGCTCCGCAGAGGGAGTGCCTGCCTGCCTTCGGGTCGGACATTTCCCGGCAGGAAGAAAGATGAAACCAAAACATTTTAATCTAAGAAAGTAAGCGCGCCCGAACCTCGTGATAGGTAAAGGCAAAAAGTAAACAAAGCAAAAATACCTACTTGAACCTGCATGAGAAGGCAGGGTTAGTCTGGGTAAATGCTACAACGATTTAGATAGGGAGCGAAGGAGTCTAATGACTGTAAAGGCAAGTGGTGGAAGCTCGGTTGCGCGTCCGCAACTATATCAAACTGTACCGGTCGCAACAATTTCGCAAGCAGAACAGCAAGACCGCTTCCTACAGCGGGGCGAACTCAGCGAACTGGCAAGTTATTTCAGTTCAGGGGCTCTTCGGATCGATATCTCTGCGACGCTGACCAAAAACTCGGAACTCATAGTATCCCGCGCAGCCAACCGGATTTTTACCGGCGGTTCCCCGCTGGCATTTTTGGAAAGACCACAAGAACCTGCGATGGCTATGGCAGGTGCGGCTCGCGGTGGCTCGGCGAATGTCTCTGAAGGCATGAAACTGGGAAATGTCACCTACGTTGAAGGTCGCGCAGGCGGCGGCAACGGCTCAGGCGGCGGTGGTTTCTTGGGGCTGGGAAATCTGTTTTCTGGCAACGGTGGCGGCTACAGCGGCCCAATCCCAGCAGGATTTGGGCCGATCAATGTCTCGCGCTACGGCCCGGGCAACATGACCAAATCTCTGCGCGACTTGAGCTGGTTTTTGCGCTACATCACCTACGCGATCGTCGCGGGCGACCCGAACATTATTTCGGTGAACGTGCGCGGATTGCGGGAAATCATCGAAAATGCTTGCTCTTCGGCGGCCACAATTGTGGCAATGCAGGAAATGAAGGCAGCATCTTTGGGCTATTTCAGAAACAATGCAGAGGCAAGTGCGATCGTCGGACAGTATTTCGACGTAGCAATTACCGAATTCAAAGCTCCGACACCTTCAGACAAGGTGCGGCAGCGCGAAAGCAACGACCAGCAAGGGCTGCAACTGCCTCAAATCTACTTCAACGCAGCGGAGCGACGGGCGAAATTCGTCATGAAAACCGGCCTGTCTTCGGCCGAAAAGCAAGAAGTAGTCAAAGCAGCTTACCGCCAAGTATTCGAGCGCGACATTACCCGCGCATACAGCCAAAGCGTTTCTGACCTGGAATCCAAGGTCAAAAACGGCGAAATCTCGATGAAAGAGTTTATCCGCCGATTGGGTAAATCTCCTCTGTACCGCCAGCAATTCTACGAGCCGTTTGTCAACAGCCGCGCTGTAGAATTGGCAGCCCGTCACTTCCTAGGTCGCGGTTTGAGCTCGCGGGAGGAATTTAGCAAGTATTTCGCGATCGTCACCAAAGGCGGCCTGGCAGCCCTCGTAGACGCGATGGTTTATTCCCAGGAATATTCCGACTACTTCGGCGAAGAAACGGTGCCTTACCTGCGCGGTTTGGGCCAAGAAGCTCAGGAATGTCGCAACTGGGGCCCGCAAATTGATTTGTTCAATTTCAGCGCTCCGTTCCGCAAGGTTCCTCAGTTCATCACTTTGTTCGCAGGCTACACTCAGCCGCTACCAGACCAGCACGTTTACGGTGTTGGCAATGACCCCTTAGAAATTCAGTTCGGCGCGATTTTCCCGCAAGAAACTCGCAACCCCAAGAGCCGTCCGGCTCCCTTCGGCAAGGACACTCGCCGCATCCTGATCCGTCAAGGTGCGGGGATTGAAAACCAATTGAGCAACCCGGAAGCCCGCGGCAAGGCTCCCGGAACTCTCGGCCCCAAGGTCTTTAAATTAGACCAGTTACCAAGCGGCTATGTGGCTTCCAAGAAAACTGCCCGCGGTGTCTCTAGCAGCTACAGCAACAGTTCTAGTGTCAAATATACCGAAAGTTCCACCCAAGCGGTGATTCGGGCAGCTTACCTGCAAGTGTTCGGTCGCGATGTGTTCGACGGTCAGCGCCAAAAGGTGGCGGAAATTAAGCTGGAAAACGGCGACATTCCGATGCGCGAGTTTATTCGGATGTTGGCGAAGTCTGACGTGTTCCGCAATATGTACTGGAGCAAGCTTTACGTTTGTAAGGCGATCGAGTACATTCACCGCCGACTCCTGGGACGCCCTACCTACGGCCGCCAGGAAATGAACGCTTACTTTGACATTTGTGCAAAGAAGGGTTTCTACGCGCTTGTTGATGGAATCATCGACAGTATGGAGTACAACGAAGCTTTCGGGGAAGATACTGTCCCCTACGAGCGCTATGTGACTCCCGCAGGTTTGTCGATGCGGACGATGCGATCGGGTTCCTTTGGTGAGAAAAAGGTCAACCTTGAGGCGGCGACAGAAACACCTCGGTTTATCGAACTGGGTGTTGCGAGCAATCTCGGCGATATCGAGTTACAAAATCGCCTCGCTCAAGGTGTCAGCAAGCGGCGCGAACAAACTAAGATGTTCAAGCTGACGAATACTTCGGACAAAGTAGCTTTGAAAATTTTAATTCAAGCTGCTTACCGTCAAATTTTTGAGCGCGACTTGAATCCCTACGTCGTGAAGAATGAATTCACGGCGCTGGAAAGCAAACTGGGCAACAAGGAAATCAATCTCAAGGAGTTCATTGAGGCTTTGGGTTGCTCGTCGCTGTACGTCAAACAGTTCTACGCACCTTATCCCAATACTAAGGTGATTGAGTTGGGCACGAAGCACTTCTTGGGCCGCGCTCCCCGCAATCAAGCGGAGATTCGGACTTACAACCAAATCTTGGCAAGTAAAGGGATTAAGGGCTTTATCAACGCGATGTTGAACAGCGTTGAATATGCTGAGGCTTTTGGCGAGGATACTGTTCCTTACCGCCGGTTTCCGACTCTACCGGCTGCTAATTTCCCGAATACTGAAAGACTGTACAACCAGTTGACTAAGCAGAATGGTGAGATTGTGGTTCCGAGTTTTGAACCGGCGGCTGCTACTGACAGAAGCTAATAACAAACTGCAAGAAAATTGAGTTTGTAGGTTGACAAAAATTCCTCGCTATGGTAATGCTGTAGCGGGGAATTTTTGGTAGAGGGCGATCGGGCATTGAGAATTTAGTTAAAATGAATCCAAAGGGAAATAACGAGCAATCAAATCCACTGCAAAAACTCCGCACTACCCCTACAACCTCAGAGGCTAAATTAATTATTCAAAATCCAGAGACTTGGCTACCGCGTGCAGAAGCTATAGCAGTAGATAAAGTTCAGAAAGTGATGAATGACCTTTACAGGGAGGGAGCAGAGTACGGTGATGGAAGTTGTGCTTTCATGGTAATGAAGGAACAATTTGAAGGAGGCGTAGGAAATCCACCGCAGTCGCTAAAAGATAGCACCCTCCACGCTGGAAAGTGCAAGGAGTACATTAAGGGACTTCGGAAGCATTTAGCAAAGTTGTCCTCTGAGTTGCCCTCTGAGGCAAAGCAAAAAATTGAGCAGGAAATTGTCAAGATGGAAGAGGCGCTAAAATGGGCTGAAGACTACCGCAACAGCGATGAACCGGAGATTCCCAGATGGGCAAAAACTTGGAAAGAACTATTGGGGAAATAAGTAATGCTTAAGTTAGACAGCAAACGTAGTCGTTATGTAGGAATGGATTGGCAAAGCAAGCAGCATCCATTTGCGATCGAGCCGAATGACTCTCTAATCTGTTGCGATTTAAGAGGTTGTATCTTTGATAAACTAGATTTATCGGGATGTGAGTTTTTTGGTTGTCGCTTGAATGGAACATCTTTTCAAGGAGCGACTTTACATGAAGCAAAATTTATTGGCTGTTTTTCTGATGAAGGATCTCGCCCAACGGATTTTAGAAATACGATCGCAGAAAGTGTATCAGTAGAAAATTCTCACATAAACTTTCTATCGGAAGAACATCAGCCTAATTTTCAAAATAGTTTTTGGGGTGATGATTTAATCTTGGGAGATTCTATCCCAAATGTTTTGAGATGGCCTTCGGAAGTAGCAAAGGCTGCTGCTGATACACTCTCAGAACGCAATGATGTTAGATACAATGCTACTGTAAAACTGGGAGAGTTAGATAATCCAGTTGTTGCTCCTCTACTAGGTTGCTTGCTTGCTGACAAGGAATGGGATGTAAGGGCGATCGCCCTCGAAGTATTAGGGAAGCTACGACATCAGGAATTTGAGTACGGTGACGAAGTATTATTAGAGTGGATGTTTTTGTGTTTGGGAGACCGCCATTCGATCGTGCGGCAGACAGCGGCTGAACTTGTAGAAACTATTTCACCGCCGGAGCGCGTTTTGTGGACTTCCATGAATAGAATGGTTGTAGGTGCTTCTGATGAGGAGCGACTGCGGGGTTTGCTGGCTGCTATTGAACTCTGTGAACTCGATGATAATTATGTTGATTTATTGGGTCGGGAAGTAATTGATTCTCTACTTGTAGATAGAGGATCTGAAGTTCGCAGCGAATCCGATCGCCTGCTTGAGATTATTAGCGATCGGGCGTTATTGTAGATACCCGACTTCTTGAAGAAGTCGGGTATCTACAATAATTATTGAAATTGGCAAAATTCTAACATCCGTTTGATTTTTGGTAACTATCTGTCAGATTTTCTGAAACCCACCCAGATGCCATTGCTAACACCCTGTTCAGGTTTGAGGACAAGTGTCAAGCAATTTTATTTCACCCAATCTGCACACAAGTAGTCGGGAAGCACGCTAAAGCCAAATCCGCATTCCACGGCTTGTCCGATCGCTCTAAAATCGGGAATAATGAGTTTGGGTTGAACGTCGATTCTTCGGCCAAACACCGCGCGCCAAAAGCGGCGGGCGATCTCGGCAATTATTCGCTGCAAGCAATCCAAGGTTGAGTTAACAGTCATTGAGAAAGTGGGTTTAAATCTGCTTGACTGATTCCTTCAGAAATCGGAACGATCGGGGCTAATTTTACTAAAGTTGCTAATTTTTAGGCTCATGTTGTTGCTAGCGAGAGGCTCGTCACAGGCCAAAACCCCGCTTCAGCAGCAGGTGTCGGTCACAAAACGGTAGAAGCGATAAAATTAAGTAGAAAAAAATATCACACCGAGAAACCCGGTTTCTTAAACAACACCTTCGGGCCTAACTAAGTCAAAATACTCTAATAAAGTAGGTTGGGTTTCGCTTCAAAAGGGCCCCACATACTGTGAAAATGGCGAAGGTATTATTAAAAAAACCGGGTTTCTGGATACCTAATTACTACCTGTTTTTGTTTTTTCGGTTAACCGTACTCGAATAGCCACTTTGATCCGAGAACATTACTGCCAAATTTTCGTCTGCGATCTCAATAAAGTTGCGCTCGCTGTACGCAGATAAATTACTAGGTTATGGGTATTAGTTGATTCTATTGATTCCCAGTACGCAAAAAATAAGTATAATTTCGGAGTGCTGGTTTAGGGACGCATCAAGATATTGAACGTCTCAGAAAATAGCAAAATAAGTTGATAATTTGTGCTGATTATTACCATAGCGAAACGAATAAGCTATTAGGGCATAATGTAGTTTTGAGCGAACAGGGTATGGAACTAAATTTACAGAAATTTTATAAAGCTTGCAATCCCAGCTACACGCTAGCAGTAGCAAATCTAGAAGACCGACAATACTATATCGATTTCTCCTCAGTGCGGGGCGGCACAATTGTAGAACAATTGGAGCGCACCATCAGCCGTCTGTCCCCCGACGCACCTACCTGTCAATTATTCACCGGTCACATCGGCTCTGGTAAATCAACAGAATTGCTGCGGCTGCAAGCTCAATTGCAGCAGCAAGGATTTCATGTTGTTTACTTTGAGTCGAGTAAAGACTTAGACATGGCAGATGTAGATATCACTGACATTTTGTTGAGCGTGGCTCGTCAGGTGAGCGAAAGCATCGAGAAGATGAAAATTAAGCTGCAACCGACGGGTTTTAAAGCTTTGCTCAAAGGGGTTGCTGATGTTTTTCAGACTCAAATAGACTTGAGGGCTGAGGCTAATGTCCCTGGTTTTGGGGAAATAAATGCCAGCACGGAGGGAGAATTTTCTCTGGCGTTGGGAATTGGCAAAATTACTGCTAAGGCGAAAGATGCTCCGAATCTGCGATCGGAGTTGAGGCAATATTTGGAGCCGCGAACTAATGTAATTTTAGATGCGCTGAATAAGGAGTTGCTAGAACCGGCTAACAAAGAACTAAAACGCCAAGGGAAACAAGGACTTGTGGTAATTATCGACAATCTCGATCGCATACACCTGTGCGCGAAACCGACGGGGCGGCTTCAGCCGGAATATCTGTTTGTCGATCGCGGCGAGCAGTTGGCAAGACTAAATTGCCACGTCGTGTATACAATTCCTTTGGTGCTGATTTTCTCTAACGATTTGGGCCAGTTGACCAATCGCTTTGGGGTAGATCCGAAGGTTTTACCGATGGTGCCGGTGCAGTTGAGCGACGGTTCTGAGTGCTCTGAGGGTGTGGAATTGCTGCGGCAGATGGTTCTGGCGCGGGCTTTTCCGACGGTGCAGCCGAAGCAGCGCTATGGTTTGGTGGGCAAAGTTTTCGACTCTGCGGAAACTCTCGATCGCCTGTGTCGAGTCAGCGGGGGTCATGTCCGCAATTTGCTGCAACTGCTGTATAGCTGTCTGCAAAAACAAGACCCTCCTCTGTCGCGGGAAACTTTGGAAAATGTGATCGTCCAGCGCCGCCACCAGCTTACTTTGGCGATCGAACCTGATGAGTGGAATTTACTGCGCCAAGTATCCGCTACCAAAACTGTGAGTGGGGAAACTAAATATCAAATCTTGCTGCGTAGTCTCTGGGTGTTTGAATACCGTTACGGCGAGGATTACTGGTTTGATGTCAATCCGATTTTGGCTGACGCCAAGGAGTTTCGGGAAACAGTTGACAGTTGACAGTTGACAGTTGATAGTTGACGGTTGATAGTCACTCGGCGATTGAAATCGCTTCTTGTCAAACAAAGTCCGCCTGCGCGGACTAAACAATAAGAGTCGCATGATAGCAATAACTAATACCAAATCTTGGTTAGCTAGCCCCTTGATTTCTTAGTCTGCGGAGGCAGACTTTGTTTTTATAGTAGCGGTTTCAACCGCCGAATCATAAACAATCAACAGTCAACTAACAAAAATGATTAAAGGCACTACTAAACTGCTGGGAGTAATTGGTCATCCCGTCGAACATTCTCTGTCGCCGGCGATGCACAATGCTGCTATTTCCCACTTGGGAGTCGATTTTGTTTACCTGCCGTTTCCGGTAAAACCAGGGGATTTAAAAGCTGCTCTTGCAGGATTTGCGGCGATCGGCGTTCGGGGATTTAGCATCACGATTCCGCACAAACAAGCAATCTTGCCGCTGCTGTCGTCCGTTTCCCCGATCGCCCGCTCGATCGGTGCAGTCAATACCGTATACCTGACTGATAAAGGTTGGTGCGGCACAAATACTGACGTAGAAGGCTTTCTCGCGCCGCTGCAAACCCCCCCAACCCCCCCTTACCAAGGGGGGGCTAAAGACGCGACCTCTCCCTTAGAAAGGGGCAATACGGCTGTCGAATCCTGTCCCCCCCCTTACCAAGGAGGGGCTGTCGAATCCTGTCCCCCCCCTTACCAAGGGGGGGCTGTCGAATCCTGTCCCCCCCCTTACCAAGGGGGGGCTAGGGGGGGTTCCGATTGGAGTCAGAAAGTAGCGGTAATTTTGGGGAATGGCGGGGCGGCGAGAGCTGTTGTGGCTGGATGCGCTCAATTGGGATGTGCCCAGATTCACGTTGTCGGTCGCAGCGAACAAAATTTAGCAGAATTTCAGCAGAGTTGGGTCAATTCTCCGATGCCCGTGCAGAATTTGCAGGTGCATACTTGGGAGAAATTGTCAATGTTAGTCTCGCAGGCAGATTTGCTGGTGAACACGACGCCTGTGGGGATGTATCCGCATGGGGAAAAGTCGCCGGTTGCCGAGGGTACGCTCGATCGAATTTCAGCAGGTGCGATCGTCTACGATTTAATTTACACCCCTAATCCTACCCAGTTTCTCAAAGATGCACAGCAAAGAGGGGCGCGAGCTATTGACGGACTCGAAATGCTAGTTCAACAAGGAGCAGCCGCCTTAAAAATTTGGCTGGATAAAGAATCCGTCCCCGTTGATGTAATGCGCCAAGCCTTGCGGCAGCATTTAGGGCTAGATTAATGCCATTTGTTAAAAAAGTAGCTGTAGTTTTCAGAATTCCTATAACTAGGAATTTCAGCCTGAATTCGCGCTAAGCTGAGAGTTAAAATATACTTGCGCTGCCATTTATGAAATTTCGAGCTATCAGCCTTTTTTTTGCTACTTGCCTGATCGGAATTTTTAGTTTGGTATTCACTCCACCTGCTTGGGCTCTGACGCAGATTAAACTTTCGGATCTTTCTTATCACGAATGTCCGGCCGAAATGGCAGAAGGAACTGTCACCAGCGGCAGTTCTATGGAAGCTAATTGCTTTTTGATTACTGGAAAAGCTGAAAATAGCAGCGGCAAACCTGTTTTTGATGCTGATATTTTCGGCCGCGTTTATGATGCGGACGACAATCCGGTGATGCAAAACCGTACTCGTTTGGGGTCTATAGAAGAAGTTCCTCCCGGAGTTAGCGATTTTCAGATCAGAATTTCGGTTGCTGCCAATCAACGAACACCTTTGAAGCTCAAGCAATTTAAAGCTACAGGTTTTACAGGCGTGGTTCGCCGCTAATGAAAATATTTGAGATTTTAGATTGCTGAGAAAGAGATTTTGGGTTGGCTGCCCGTGAAACCGCGATGCAGTTTTCGATTTCCGATTGTTGTAAGATTTTAGATTGTTGAGTGGCTTTCAATTTGTCAACTGTAATATACAATGAACTCCCCAGCTTTTCAACCGGGGAGTTCATCTAAAAATCTCAAATCTAAAATTTAGTTGCCGGCAGCTATGTCTGCGAAACAATTTAGGCTAGATGCTTAAAAACTTAAGCTTTTCTAACTAAAAAGCTGTTTGCAAGTTGCCCAAAAGACCGATCAAGAATTCTGAGCCGAACTGAAGTACAAAAAATGCAATCAGCGGTGAAAAGTCAATCCCTCCCAAGGGGGGAATAATCGATCGGAATAGATTCAGGTAAGGGTCTGTTAACTGACTCAAAATCGAAAACGGGGGGTCGTACCAATTGATATTGGGGAACCAGCTTAACAGCACCCTAAAAATCATTAGGACTACGTAGATTTGCAGAAATGTGGACAGCGTGGTTGCCAAAAGGCCTATGGAATAACTCATATATTCTGGTTGAAGTTTGAGTAAAGTTTACAGACGCTTTAAGTCTAAGTTTAGCATAGGTGGGGAGAGGGGGAGAGTGGGAGCATCAGGCTGTTTGCGGGCGGTTATCCTGCCCAACCCCTACTCCCCACAAGAAAATTCACTCTTGGTGGAACAGGCCCGAAAGTCTGCGCGAGCGAGAATGGTACAAGATGTGAGTAAGCTGTGTTGCATCTAGATTGCCTATGGTATTAGAGAGGGAGAGGGTCCGATGGGGATCGGGGGAGATGATTTGACGATTGTTCGATCGGGACTCGAAATATACAATTTAAATGCACAACAGAGTAGCCGGAACCGATCTGCCAGACTAAGCTTTTGGGCATCTAGATTGTATTTTTGGGCGGGCGGGACACCGCACAATAATTTCATCGCGCCTTGACTGTAAAATTTAGATGCGCCTGGGCTTAATCTAAAATTTTAAATTGATTTAAGAGTCAGGGGCGATCGAACCATCGCCGCCCGGCGCTTGCGCGTTCCCGTTTACGTCGCCGAGTTGCAGCCGCACGTCATCTATTGTCTGATTTAGCTGGGCAATTTTATCTTCTAAACTCAGCCTTGCTACTTCCATCCCTTCGGCTTCGAGTTGGCTGGCTTTCCTCTGGCGGATTTTTCGGGTTTTTGCGTCTGAAGGTTCACTCAGCAAAGCTTCAGCAGCGCGCCGCGACAGCACCGCGCCCAAAACTGCACCCACCAAGCCGCCAACAGCAGCTCCGGCAATAAATCCCCCTGTAAAACCCTCTCGATTGCTCATGGCTCAACTCAACTGCGCGATATTTCCTTGATTTGTTTATTTTGACACTCTCTGAGTGAGAAACCGGGAGATTATTAGTTGTCAGGTAAGGCGAGAATTCCGACTTCTTGCTGGAAGCGAATTATTTCCAAAGATCGATCGCCATAAAGGTCTTCAATGTGCTCTAAGCAGCAGTCGATCGCGAAATCGTTCAATTGGGCCGGCTCAACGCCGTACATTTCCTCAAACACCTCCTCGTCTACCCGACAAAAGCGCGGTCGATCGGCATAAATTCCGCATTCTCGCGTCGATTTGTCAAAATTGATACACCAACCGTCATCTCCGACTAAGCTCAAGTAGAGCGCTAATTCCTCTGGTGATAAATACTCGTCTAAGTCAGGGCGTTCTGTTGGGTCGAGGTAACAACAAGCACCGCACTGCTTTACGCAACGCCAATTCGCCATAGTTCTATTTTAGATTTTAGATTTTAGATTTTAGATTTTAGATTTTAGATTCGGAGGATTATGTGGAAAATGCCAAACTTTAGGAGATTGGGGCTCTTCAAGTATATCAATTGCCAGCGCCGGAGGTGGCTATACCGAAGGGGCGGTGCGATTTTAGATTGTAGATTTTAGATTCGGATCGCTTTCCGGGAAGGGGCATCGAGTTCGCTGTTCCCTGTGACTGGGAGGTCGATCGTAGTTTACATTTTGTTGAATTTTGTAAACTTCCTTAAAAAATAGGGTCGATCGCCCGGTAAAATCAGAAGCGGATTTTCTAATTCAACAATCTAGACTTAATCACTACAGTCAGGAGGACACATGGACTTTATAACCGATCTTTTCAGCGGCCTGGGCGGTGTAAACTACCAACTCATTATTCAGGTAGCTTTACTTGCAGCAGTCGTGCTTTCGGGCCCGGTCGTGATTTTTCTGCTGGCAGCTAAAGGCGGCGACTTGTAATTATAGCACGTTGGGCGGCGATCGAGAGTTGGGAGTTTTGAGTTTTAAATTATTCAAAATTCAAAACGCTCGATCGCCAATTTTCCCTAATTTTCTCGGCGCTGCACGAGCTTTCTTATCAAATACCGTTATCAAATACCGAGGGCGTGTTTAGCAGTTTGAATCAAATTCTCAAAAAAAGGTAGAGATACATCGACTTCTCTAGCATCCTTGCGGGAGTTGCCTAACAAACCGATGTTTTGTCCGGGTGCAACAGCCAGAACTTGCCCTTGAGAGTTGCGGATTCTCAATTCCTCGATCGACCCTGCGGGAGATAGACTGCAAGAATAAGTGCGATCGCAGTAATCAAACTCCACTTTTCCAAACACCGGCGGCCTCGAACTAGCAGCACTTGCCGGCAGCCGGACACCCAACAATTCTAACTCAACCGATGTTTTGCCATTAAAACTATTTTCCCGCAATCGGTAAGCAATATCAACCCGCCGAGGCAAAGGAAAATATTCCCCCCAACGCCAAGCAATCCCTTTCACACTAGCCGATACTTTTCCATCTTGAGTTGCAGTTAGTTTAACGTGACCTCCTTTCCCAACAATTTTTTGTTCAGTTATGCAAACATTAGGCGTCCAAAATACAGGAGCCTTATTTTCAATGCCGCAAGGTTCCAGAGCATCAATTTGTCGGTAAAGATCGAGATTAATCTCAGCCAAATCCGCTCGCACGTCTACTGAAACCAGCGGTTTTAAGTGTTCCGGCTGCAAACATTGATTGGCAAAAACTGACAGTTGATTGCGAAATTGTTCGAGATTCTGGGCCGGCATAGAAAAACCGCCCGCCGCTTTGTGTCCGCCAAATTTAGTTAATAAATCCGCGCAAAAATTCAGCCCGTCAAATACATTAAATTCAGGAATTCCCCTCGCCGAACCCCGGATGATATTAGCCGTTTCGCCACCCTCATCCTCAAAAGTACCGATAAAAACAGGTACGCCGTAGCGTTCCACCAACCGAGAAGCTACAATCCCGATCACCCCGTGGTGCCAACCGGGTTGCACGACAACTAAAACCCGTTCCTGCTGCAAGTCGAGATCGCTTTTCTCGCACCAAGCAATCGCTTCCTGCTCAATTTCCTGGCACAACTCCTGCCGGTGCTGATTGATTTGTTCGCACTGAATCGCGTTTTTGAGAGCCAATTCGCGATCGTCCGTCGTCAGCAACTCGATCGCAATTTGAGGGTCAGCCAGCCGCCCCACAGCATTAATCCGCGGCCCCAGCCGAAAACCAATATCTTCAGGCTTTAACGTATTATTAGCTTGACTTTTTGAATTTAAAAGAGGTAAAGTTTCCGCACTTCCCGCCTGTACTCCCGCCACCTGAATCAAAGCTTGAACGCCAGCTAATTGCGAGTGAGGCAACAGCCGCAAACCCCGCTTCACCCAGCGCCGGTTAACTCCAGTCAAAGGCGCTAAATCCGCAATAGTTCCCAAAGTAAATAACTCCAGCAACGGATTGACCAACCCGCCCACTTTATTGAGATCCTGAGCTAAAGTTATAGCCAAGACATAAGCAACGCCTACGCCAGCCAAACCGCGATAAGGCGAAGATTCTGCAATTAATTTCGGGTTGAGAATAGCATCAGCCGGCGGTAGTTTTGGCGGCAAATCGTGGTGGTCTGTAATAATAACTTTAACACCGAGTTCTCGCGCTCTGGCAACGGGGCCGTAGGCTGCAATCCCGTTGTCAACAGTCAAAATCAGAGCCACACCTTCGGCGTGAAATTCTTCTACAATGCGATCGTTAATCCCGTAACCTTCCCGCATCCGGCTGGGAATAGCATAATCCACCTTCGCGCCCAGACTCCTGAGAGCTCGCAGCAACAAAGCCGTGCTCGTCATCCCGTCAGCATCGTAATCGCCGCAAATCGCAATTTTCTGCCCTCCCGAAATCGCCTCCCGCAACAGTTTGACACTCGCAGCCAAATCGGGAAACTCATCCATTGGTGCGGGCAAAACCAGAGATTCCGGTTCGATAAACCCCTGCACTTCTTCAACAGAATCGATGCCCCGATTAATCAGCACCTGTGCCAGCAAGCACGACAAACCGATTTCAGCGGCAAAATGTTCGGCTTGCTGTGGGTGAGGCGAATAAATTTGCCACCGTTGGTTCGGCAATCGGGGAGAATTCGGGGGGACAGATGTCGGTAGCTCTTGCACGGAAGGTTGCGTTTAAAGATACATAACCAATCTTACCGAATTAAGTGCATCAATCAGTCAATCAATTTTAGATTTTAGATTTTAGATAGATCCTAAAGATGAGTTTTTTGGGTAAAATCCAGAGGTTGTTTGTAGCAAAGCTTTTTTCGGAAGCTCTCACCGCACGCAAATAGGGATATCAGCGCCCGATAGAAGTCGTGAAGAGCCCCAAATTTTAGACCAAAGTTCCAACCCCCAGATTGCATCTGTGGAGTCAATCGAAAATCGAAAATCGACTGTGGGAGCAGAAGGCTAATGTAATTTTATGAGGAGACTTGCATGAATGTCGATAAACGGTCTTGGTTTAAAATTGCATTAAAGGTTCGGGGGTCTGTCATTCCTTCAATTTTGCCCCGCATTTTGCTGTGCGGTGGCTTTGGGTTTTTTATTACCCTGCTCCACTTTTTCCAATTGCCAGTTTCCTTGCCATTTTTGTCGAGTATTGTACCGAGTATTTTCCTGGGTTTAATGTTAGTTTTTAGGACAAATACAGCCTACGAAAGATTTTGGGAAGGTCGAAAATCTTGGGGTACTTTAATCAACAACGTCCGCAATTTGGCGCGCCAAATCTGGGTAGCAATTGAGGAAAAAGACCCGCAGGATATAGCCCTCAAAAAGTCAGCCCTGCGCCTGTTACCTGCCTTTGCAGTGGCGCTCAAATTGCACTTGCGGCAAGAATCAGTAAATCCAGAATTGGAGATGTTAATGTCCCCATCACAGTACCAAAAGCTTAAATCGATGAACAATCCGCCGCTAGAAATTACCTTTTGGATTGAGGATTATTTGCACGAGCAGTACCAGCGCAATTGCCTTGATGTCTATCAGTTAACTGCGATGAGTCAGTTGATCAACTCTATGATTGATGTATTAGGTGGCTGCGAGCGGATTTTGAAGACGCCGATCCCTTTGGCTTACACGATTCACCTGAAACAGCTATTGTTGGTTTACTGTTTGGCACTACCATTTCAAATGGTGAATGATTTGACTTGGGGAACCGGCCCTGTTGTGGCTTTAATTAGTTTTACTTTGTTCGGCATCGAAGAAATCGGCATTGAAATAGAAAATCCCTTCGGGTTTGATGCCAATGATTTACCTTTGGACAATATTTGTGCTACCATGCAGCGCAATATAGAGGATTTAATTTCTTTGTCTCCTAGCGTTCACGAGCGCATGAAAGATCGGTAGAGTCATTAGTGATTAGTTATTAAGCTAATCAGCATTTAAATTGCATCTCAAGAAATATTTAAACCATTAGTGGGCAGTTGCTCCGACGCCGCCCGAAATATGCAATTTAAATGTGGAACAGCTTAGTCATTAGTCATTAGTCATTAGTGAACTGTAGGGGCGGGTTCACCAATAACTCTCTCACAGTGCAAACAGATTCAATAAACCCGCCCCCACGACTTTTCGTAACTTTTTTAGTTTTTTTTAAATTAACAATAGTCCGGACAGTTTTCAATCACTAACGGCAGAATGCTGGTTTCAGCCTTCTCAGTGAGGTCAAATGCTAACGGTAGAATGAGGGTTTCAGCCTCGGTCTCAAAAACTGTCCGGAGTATTGAATTAATACCATTTCTAAAAAGTCTTGTTACAAAAGAAGTGTTGGGTGGAGTGAAACGGAGGGTTGTTTCCACGGGCCTGAGTTCGCACGCGGATCTGTGAGATTGTCGATCAAATTTAGGGATTAAAGAATGGCGACACACCCTACGACTACTGTTTCATGAGTTTTGAGAATTGGTATTAGTAGGCGGAATAGATAGAATTACATTTGAGGTTTTGATCGTCCAAAAGCTAGTACCGAAACTATGAAAAGGTGCTTGTCTATAGATGGATAATTATAGTAAGCTGTGGAGCATTTAAACCACTAACGAGACCTGTAGGGTGCGTCAGCTAGAACACTGACGATCGCAAGGGAAACGAGAAAGGGCTGACGCACCCTACAATACTATTTTAAATGCGTAACAGCTTATTCACAAGGGAGAAGAAGTAGAGAATTTATTAGTAAAAATTGGGCAAAATTCCGATATTTACCCCAGATTCGCCGCTTGCTCACTTTGTGAGAAATTCTGGTCAAAGCTGAAAATTATTCGGGGTTCTCTCAAGGCGATAACTTATCAAGAATTAGGGAAGGCGATCATCTGTACTGCATTTAAATTGTATATTTCGGGTGGTGTCGGAGCAACTGCCCACAAGAGTTTAATTATTTTTTTAGATGGAATTTAAATGCTAATTAGCTTAGAGCTTACCACTACTTTTATTGTGCCTCATCTCCCTGAGAAAGGCTATATAGCAGTTCTCCAATGAGTGAGGTACAGATTGGTAATTGGTAATTTGTATAGTTAGCGATCGCACGGGTGGTCATCACCTTGTTTTTTTTACGAAAATACACAGGTTACAGCCGGCAAAATCGGTAAAAAACCCGGTTTCAAGGCGTCTTAATACATCCAGGACTGTAGTAATTGGTAAGAAAGCTAGCGAGTACCTCATCTATATGAGAAAGGCTATAGTTCTTTTTCTGCCAGTGAATATTCAACAGCACTGAATATCTGAAGCAATCTGAAGGCAAATGAAATCAATAATTTGATTGAATAAATCATTCGCCTTCCTTAAGTATATTGTTAGATTTTGCCTTGGGCCTATTTTCATTATATCTTTCGATGTATGTTCTAAATTCGACGTGTAAGGTATCTATCTCCTCTTTTTCCAGTAGTGCCAATGTGGCTACATTCAAATTTTCACAGGCGTCGAAGTAGAGATCTAAATTGTTGTTAAATACTCGAATATTAATCACACGGGCATTCTGTTCAAATCTGTCCAACCAAACAAAACATCGGTCGTGCAAAGAATCAATAGACTTAGGTATTTCCCGAATCAGTCCACAAATTTTAGCTGTTTTTTCTGCCGAAGTACCGTCAATTCGGAGAGTCAAATTAATCCCGAATGAATCTTCTAAGCCAGGATTTTGCGACCAATTTTCGACAATTCCAGTAATCATTTTTGAATTGGGTATCTTTTTGATAGAGTTCCATTTTTCTAGATGAAGCTTTGTACTTCTGAAACCGATTTCTAGAACTTGAATACTACTATCTATTCCCTCCACGAACACTGAGTCACCAGGTCGATATAGATTCTCCGTGTAAATAATGATGGTACAAAACCAGTCATAGATAATGTCCTTAAGCAATAAACCGAGCGTGATTCCCGCTCCACCTAGTAGACCCGTGAGTGCGCCTGCTGAGGCTCCCAACAACACCTCACTAGCTTTTAACACTACGACACTGACTGCCAACGTCTGAAACAGGCGAGGTACGTAGGGTACGAGCAAGTCGTCTAGTTCTGTTTTGGTGTTCAGTGTCAGCTTTCTTAGAATCTCTCCCAACAGTGGAGAGGCACGGTAAACAATATATGCAACAGCAACAATAGCGCTCAGACTAAGAATCTTACCGACCATCTCGCTGACTTGAGGCTTTAGATTCTCTGCCAAAATTAGCTGCACGAGCCCAAGTCCAGCGATGAAAATCAGCCAACCTAATGGTTGCTCCATAATTTCGACTAACTCATCGTCCAGTGTGGTATCCGTTCCGCTAGTAAGATGCTTGATTCTCTGGATGACAATCGAAAAGAACAATCCTCTCAATATCTGTGTGAGCGCGATCGCCGTGACAATGAGAACTATTTTAGTCAGCGGTATGTCTGCAATAGTTAGGCTTGAATTAAAGAGAGTTTCTTGAATCTCTTTCACAAAAATTTCCAGATAACTAAAGGCCTCATTCATAATCAAATTCGCTTGCCAATAAATTACATCTAGGCATGGTTACTCAAGGATTCTGTGGTTTCCCATTCCAGTTTAAATGAATTTGATGTAATTAACACAATCGCTCATTACACGCCTAAAACGGCTCAAGAGCCAAGTTCCTATTTTCCTGATTTGGATATAATTTCCAACTTTATTGTGGTACTTCCGGACTGCAACAACGTTTCCTCCATTTCCAAATAGAGAATCGGATTTTCAGTCAATCTTTCTTCGACAAGCTCAACCCCCAACTTTTGATAGAACTCACTCACATCTTCTTGGGCATTTTCTTGTTCTTGAGAAAAAGGTACGATTTTGATTGGGATATCAATCGTCGGAATCTGACTGAGAACCATTGCAGCTAGCACCATCCCTGCGCCAATCCAACCGCGTACCCCCAGCGTCTCACCTAGCAGCCAAAACGAGAATACTGCCGCAACCGCAGGCTCGAAGGTGTAGACGATCGCCGTCTCTTGGGCGGAAACCCATTGCTGAGCGATCGCGGGTAGCCAAGTGGTGGCAGCGGTAACTAGAGCTAGGTAGAAAATAGGAATAAAGTTACTGGAGTTTGTAGCGATCGCCTCAAGCTGCCCGACCAGTTCGGGGGCTGTCCAGAGGGTTGCCAGCACTGCTACTACCAATATCTGGACTGCGGTAAGCGACAGGGGTCGGTGGCGTGGCGTGACGACTTCAAGCACCATGATATAGGTTGCATAGCAGAGAACGTCGCCTACCATCCAGAGATCGCCGACGCTTAACACTTCCTCTTCCCAGGACATTACCCCAACACCACCCAGAGCAAGTCCGGCGGCGAGGAAAGTCGTAACTAGGATGCGCTGACCGAGTAGCTGTCCCAAGAGCGGTACTAGAATTACGTTCAGGCTAGCCATGAATGCCGCTCGGTTTGCAGAGATAGTCTCAAGTGCGATCCCCTGGGTAGCTAAAGAGCCAAACAGCAGCAGTCCCAAGAGTGCCCCATCGCGGATCGAGCCCTTGTTCAAGTCACGCAAATGTGGGGCAAAAGCCACTGTAGCCAAGGCGCAACGAATGGCGATCAGCGATCCTGGGGAAAGGCTAACGATTGATTCCTTAACGAGGGGGAAGGTTGTACCCCAGAAAATGGTTACGGCAACAAGCAGTAGAATGCCCTGCATATGCTGGAATTGAGCAATGCTTTTCATAGAGTTTCTGGAGTTTATGGAGCCGCTGTGTTTTAGCCAGAGGTTGATATTGCAAGTTCAACTTTTCCAATTCTTTGGAGTAAGGAATGAAAAATAAATAAGGTGACGAATAGAGAAATAGTTTACCTTGGATTAAGGCTTCTGGGGTTGAATTGTGCAAGTTATTTATTTTTCATTCCTAAGTCCCCACAATCCCGCATACAGTTTCTCTGGAGCAACCCCGACGATCCCGCCCGCGAGAACTCCTAGAATGCAGCCAAGCAAGCCCACTGCCGCACCGATGGGTGTGCAGAGCGCGACAGCGAGGAAGAACAGGATTCCTGCCAAGATATCAGAAACCTCTGCTCCCGAACCTAATTGAAGTCTAAGTTGCATATCACGCTGAAGCAGTTGATCGCCAACCAAAACTTCAGCGTGACAACACCAGCCCTACTTGTTTGAGCGATCGACAGGACACCGCTGCGTAGTTGGAATTGTGGATTGCTGATGGAACGGACATCCTTGCGGCTCCGATTCTGTCTTCCAGGGTTCTGGCTGATATAAATAGTTGGGCTTGAGAATGCGATTGTCCAGCTCGATCGGCCCTGCACCAGAGGTGGAGCCGGAGACGGGCGGAATAATCCAACCCCAATCGGCATAGAGTGGGCGACCTAGCTTTTTTTCTCCCTCGAAAAACTTCATGAAGTAGTCGCCCATAGCATGGTGATCGAGCATCCGCACGTTGTGTTTCTTGAAGGAATAGACCTCTTGCAAAATAATAGACCTCTTGCAAAAATAACTAGGACGGGCAAGATGCCCATCCCACAAAATTTTTTTTCTTGTGGAATGGGCCGGAGAGCCCGTTCCAGAATTTGATTAAAAGGATTTTTGCAAGAGGTCTAATTTTGTGCTATTATGGAAAGTTTAGGCAATTTTATAATCTAGCAGGCTGGGCAAGTTTAAGGAGATGCCAATCAACCAAATAATTCAAAGTTTTACCTAAACTTGAGCAAACTCTTAAGGATAACACATATTTTTTTTGCAATAGGTCTAATGTTGGTTGACTGGGTTGAGTTTACAATACTCCCGACTGTACTCCCGACTTTTTTTTAACAATAGTCTGGACAGTTTTTAGGTCGTAGCGTGAAACCCTAGATATTGACTTTGCATGAAGCAAGCGCAAAGTAACCCAAACTGTGATATAGTTTATGGTTGGATGTTGCTGCGGTGGATAGTTGGACTTGCCTTAATATTTTCGGAAGTCTTGTATCAAAACCCCAGCGATTTGTACAAAGTTTTGTGGGTGCTGTTTTGGATGGTTCCGCCGGCTCTTACTCGCCCAGTTTTATCGATACTTTGAGGCGGCAATCTTTATCCATCGGCTGTCTTGTCAAGGACATTATCAATAGTCGCTCCGCTGGCACTTTTGGGTACATTTGCGATCGCAGGTTCGCAATTGCCAATCAATGCTTCCAGAGCTCAGGATGCTTACATCTTGCTTGTCAATCCTAACTTTTTCCTGTGGGCTGCTCTTTTCGCTGGAGTTAGTACAGGTGTCAATCAGGAATCGCTGAATTATGCAATTTTCTGGGCGGCATTGGGCTTTTTCTGCATACCATTTATCGAGCAGACATTTTTCATGAATGCCTTTAGCCGCGACTTATTGAGGGAAACGCTGCGTTCCTCGAAAGTGGCAACAGAAGATGTCAAAAAGCTTTTCCATCAATTGGATACGGATGGCAGTAAGTCCCTCGACAAACAAGAAATTATGGAGCTTTTAGGGATGGTTGAAGATTTAACAACAGGCGAACGGAGTTCGGAAGAAATGAGGAGCTACATCACTGATTATCTTTTCACTATTCTGGACAGCGATAAAAATGGTTCGGTCGATTTAGCTGAGTAATGAAAATTATGTATCAACCTATGGTTTGGTTGTCAACCTTAACGTTGAATAGAACTGCACTAGCGATCGATATGTGAACTAAAAAAAATATTTGTCGGCCAATTTTTGGTAATGGTGACAAATATTTTTTTTCGACAACAGCCTCCAGGTACTCAACGAGGATTGAGTAGGTTTGTCTTACCCTTCTTGAGCTTCCGCAGAAACTCTTCGGTGCCCTCCGGCAGCTTGGGCTAGGGCTGCTGGCTCATGGAAGCATCCGTTTGCAGCAGTATAGTATACTATAGCTGTAGAAGGTTTCTCCAGCTAGAGGGAGTTTCTAGCGTTCAAGAGTATAAATACACACAGATAATCATGAACAGTTAATCAGGAAGGGCAGCCAATGTTAATGCTACTGTTTTATGTAGGGGATAACCTTTACGCGCTTGATAGTTCCCAGGTTGTGGAAGTTATACCCAGAGTTATCCTGAGAAAAACGCACCAAATGCCTGACTATATTGGGGGTATGTTTCAATATCGATCGGCGATCGTACCAGTAATCGATCTGTGCTATTTAATTCGAGGCCAGCCCAGTTGCTCCTACTTGAGCACTCGAATTATCATGGTAAATTATTTTGGGAAGGATAACAGTAAGCGTTGTATCGGGTTGATGGCAGAACGAGTCACGGAAACTTTAAATAAGCCGGATAGTGAGTTGATAGATGTAGCCACACAATTAGATGAAGCTCATGGTTATTTAGGGGAAATGATTATGGATGAGAAGGGGATGATCCAACGCATTAGGTTAGAATCTTTGCTCTCAGATTCGCAGCAACAATATTTATTAGCAGGAAGGAACGATGACAGCAATAATACAAAACCAAATTGAGTCACTCCTAAAAGATCGGATTGGTTGGTCTGCAAGTATCCTTGGATCTAAGGAAATTGGCAGAGCTGTAGAACAACGGATGACAGCCGGAAATTTACCCGACCTGCAAACTTATCTACAGCAATTGCAAATATCAACCGAGGAACTCGAAGCACTGATTGAATTATTAATTGTCCCGGAAACTTGGTTTTTTCGAGATTGGGAACCCTTTATTTTTTTAGAGCGTTACGTCAAATCCGAGTGGTTGCCAACGCAAAGTCACCGCATCTTGCGCGTGCTCAGCGTACCCTGTTCTTCTGGGGAAGAACCTTATTCAATTGCTATGAGCCTGCTCAAGGCAGGTTTGACCCCTAATCAGTTTCAAATTGATGCCGTTGACATTAGCAACTGCTCCTTAGATAAAGCTCGGAAAGCTGTGTATACCCAAAATTCATTTCGGGTAAATAACCTAGAATTTCAGGAACTGTATTTTACTAAATCAGGCAATAAATATCAGTTGTGCGACTTGGTGAAAAACGCCGTGAATTTCCTGCAAGGCAATCTAGTAGATCCAAATTTTATCACAGGTAAAAATCCTTACAATGTAATTTGGTGTCGTAATGTTTTAATTTATTTCGACGATGCAGCTAGAGAAAAAAGTATTCGTAATTTAAACGAATTATTGAAAAATCAAGGGCTACTATTTTTGGGACACGTGGAAAAAATGCAAATATTAGAATCCACTTTTATATCTGTACAACATCCTTTTGCTTTCGCCTACCGAAAGCAAGAAAATTATAACGGCGGTTTAAAAAATGGCGAAAAACTACTGATTAGAAGTCAGCCGTTAATATCTACTGGAGAGGTGAGCTTGTCGCGGCTCGATCGCAAAAATAAATCTCCTCTATTTAGTAGAAAAGATTCTCCAACGATCGCCCGACAAAACAATCCAACAGCCAATCGAGAAACCACACAATTGAAAACCATTCCTTTGAGGGTTCCAGCAACATCTACCAGCGAAATAGCCAACGCTCAAAAATCTAGTCAACTGCCAGCAAGCCACTTGGACACTGCCCGTAAATTAGCCGATGGGGGACAGTTAAGCGCAGCAACGACAATGTGCGAAAATTATCTAAAGCAAAACTCTACCAGTGTTGAAGCTTATATATTGATGGGAGAAATATATCAAGCTAAAGGGCTTGATGTTCAAGCAGAGCAATGCTTCCAAAAAGCGATTTATTTAGAACCCAATAATTATGAGGCACTCCTGCATCTTACTTTACTCGCAGAAAATCGCGGCGATACTGCTAGAGCAGCAGTCCTGCGGCAACGAATCCAACGCGCAAAAATCTTAGGCAAGTAGACATCAGTCACCTAACTTGTTAATATAGCATGGCTGCATATCGCCTATCAACTGACCGACAACTAACAAAAAAAGTGAATAGATGTTTGAAAATATGACTTTGCAAAGGAGGCTCGTTAGCGGATTCCTGTTCATCGGTTCAATTAGACCTCTTGCAAAAATAACTAGGACGGGCAAGATGCCCATCCCACAAAAAACATTTTTCCTTGTGGAACGGGCCGGAGAGCCCGTTCCAAAATTTGATTAAAAGGACTTTTGCAAGAGGTCTATTGTCTTATTGGTGGCTTTAATAGGCTTGAGTGGAAATTACCGCCTGAAAAAAAACATTGACGCCTTCGCCTATGATTCTTTGCCCAGGATCGACAACTTGTGGAAAATAAACAAAGCAAAAACCAAGACACATGGCTCTGAGAAAGTGCTGATTGCTAACGCATTAACTAACGATCGGAGGCAAAAAGAGTTAACCACTATTCAAAACGCAGCGAAGGATATAAACGAAGGATTTAACGCCTGCGAAAAGCTTCCTCGTCAGCCGGAGCAAGATATCACCTACAAAAAAGTTTTGGCAGACTGGGAGAAGTGGAAAGCCGCCAGTCAAGAGTACGTCCAGATTCATGAAAAATATCAGAGATATGGTATCCTCAATCCGAGAAAAATTCAGACTGAGTTGTTGCAACAGGGGTGATGGAAATGGATAAGTTCACGAAAGATGTAGAACAGGGCCTTGAAAATGTCAGTCCGATCGGCGATAAATTAGAGTCGATTATTCAGCCAGTGCAAAACCTCACCCCCCGCTTTCAACAGGTAACTGGCAGCATGGAGGGACAGTCGCAGGGTGCTGAGCAAATCAGCGAGTCAATGGTGCAGCTAAGTGAATCTTCATCGCAAACTGCCCAGTCTTTGCGCGAGATTAACGGTGCGATTAGCCAATTGAATGAAGCAGCACAAGGTTTACGCATGGAAGTCTCTCGTTTTAAAGTGGCAAGTAACTGATTTTAATAGTGTATAATGATGTTAAATGCAGAAAATTACCAAGGATAAATACTAGAATGTTGAACCAAATGAATTTCAAGCAACGCCTACTTCTTACTTATTCAGCCCCCGCTCTATTATTTATAGTTTTAAGCGGCCTAGTATTTACAAGCACTCATCAGACAAGGGAACTTTACGTGCAAACAAGAAGAGCGCGGAATACCGTTCTAGAAACCAATGAAATGATGTTAAGAGCTTCGATGATGGCTCGGCAAATTCGGGGCTATCTACTTGTGGGCAATGCTGAGGGTGCTTTAGAATCTTTTGATAAACAAAAAAATATGTATCAGGAAGCTGCCAAACGCGCCGAAATACTAATTAAAGATAATCCAAATCCACAACAACAAGATAAATTTAGAAATATGCTTCAATTAGAAAGTCAATTTGAAGAGCTGTCGAAGAGAACTTTCCAATTGAAAGATCAAGGTAAGCAACAAGAAGCAGTAACTACATACCTGAAAGAATCGAAAAATAACTTGGGACAATTCGACGTACTAAACCAAGAATTTGCCAAGACTGAAATAGACCAGTTGAACAAAATAAGTGAGCAGGTAGACAAGAATTTTAACTTAATAGAATTATCATCTCTAGCCATTATAGCTATAGCCCTGGTGCTAGCATATCTGATATTCGACCTCACAAATAACTTGACCTCTTTAATTCTTCAAATTCAGCAATCTGGCATTAAAATTACCAGCTCTGCCACCCAAATTGCGGCATCAGGCAAGCAACTAGAGGCAACGATGACTGAACAGGCGGCCTCCACCAGTGAGATGGCTGCCACAGTAAAGGAGATTGCTGCCAGCTCTGGACAACTGGTGAAGACAATGGATGAAGTTGAATACACATCGGCAGCGACGGCTCAGGGGACGGGTGAGAGCCAACAAGACCTGATCCACATGGAAAAAACTATGCGTATTTTAGCGGAGGCCACTAATACCATTTCATCAAAGCTGGGAACTATTAGCGATAAAGCTAACAGCATTAATAGCATTGTCACCACGATCACAAAAGTAGCGGATCAAACCAATTTGCTCTCACTCAATGCGGCAATTGAAGCAGAAAAAGCCGGAGAGTACGGAACGGGATTTGCTGTGGTTGCCCGTGAAATTCGCCGCCTCGCTGACCAAACAGCAGTCGCTACCTTAGACATCGAAACTATGGTAAAAGAGATGCAAGGTGCAGTTTCCACAGGGGTGATGGAAATGGATAAATTTACCAAAGATGTAGAACGGGGTGTAGAGGATGTTCGTACTATCGGCGGTAAATTAGATTCGATTATTGGGCAGGTGCAAACCCTAACCCCCCGTTTTCAACAGGTGAGTAACAGCATGGAAGGACAGTCAGAGGGGGCACAGCAAATCAGTCAAGGCATGGTGCAATTGAGTGAAGCTTCTTCGCAAACGACTCAATCTCTACGCGAGATCAACAGTGCGATTAGGGAATTGAACGAAACGGCACAAGGCTTACGCCAGCGCATCTCTGGTTATAAAGTCGGTTAGAGTTGATGATTTATAGTAAACTACGTTGGAATGGGACTTATGAGCAATGATTGCTGGAACAAAATAGGAGTTGAGGGCGATCGCTCCTGCGAACAACTAAAAACAGTAATTCATTGTCGGAATTGCCCCGTTTATTCTGCCGCCGGACGCAGTTTATTAGAAAGGGAAGCACCCCCAGAGTATGTAAAAGAGTGGACTGAGGTACTAGCAAAAACTCCGTCCGATCATTCTCTAGCACAAACTAACGGGGCGATCGTGGTTTCTGGAGAAACCATATCAGTCATGATATTTCTGCTAGGCGGCGAATGGTTAGCTTTACCAGTACGGTTGCTTCAGGAAGTGACAGAACCCTGTGTAATGCATACTCTACCCCACCGCAACAACGAACTGTTTATGGGTTTGGTCAACATTAGAGGAGAAATTCTCATGTGCGTTTCCCTCAGCCATCTCCTTGACTTAGAAGATCGCGCTAACTCTTCAGATCGTGCCAGTTCTGTTGCTGCTGCTAAACGCATGATAGTTATGGCAAGTGGAGACAATCGCTGGGTTTTTATCGTGGACGAAGTTTGCGGTCTTCATCGCTTCCCGCTCAGGGAATTAGAAAATACACCTGTAGTGATTTCAAAAGCCTCAGAAACTTATACAAAAGGGGTGGTTCGCTGGCAGGGGCATAAGGTTAATTACATAGATTCTGATTTATTATTTTACACCTTAAACAAAAGAATCTTATGACAGATCAGAGGGAGGATACGATGAGCGAAATCACGATGCTAGATGTATTCCGGCAGGAAGTCGAAACCCAAGCCGCCATACTAAATCAGGGGCTTCTATCTCTGGAAAGCGAACCCCAGTCTCGGCAAATACTAGAGTCATTGATGCGTGTCGCTAATGCAATTCAAGGAACCGCTCGGCTCGTCGAAATCGATGAGGCTATTAATCTGACTCAGAGCATAGAGAGCTGCCTTGATAACGCTCAAAAGCAAAGCTTTACTCTGGGTGCGCGTGAGATTGACGTGCTGCTGCAATCTGTGAATTTACTCCTAAACATTAGCCGAGTCAAGGAAGACGATTTAGATAGTTGGCTTTCAGAAAATCAAGAGATCATCGAAACTGTTACCAACAGTGTTGATACCTTAGTGACACCAGGATCTGTATCAGTTACTCAGCCAAGGGTAGAGTTGAAAAGCTGGCAGGCAAAGCCAGAAACTCCTACTGTAGAGGTAAGCTTAGAAGATGATTTAAACAGCCCCAAAATATCGGTTGCGCCCAACCAATCTCCTAGAGATTTGAACTCGCTTGCTCGTGAAGCAGTGACCAGCGAGGTGTCGCCAACCACGATCGCAAACAGTCAAGATTATCCAGAATCAGATGAGATGTCAAGCATCGGCGACACCTCAATGTTGGAGTTATTCAAGCTGGAAGTAGACGCCCAGGCAGCTATTTTAAGTGAGGGACTCTTAGCCCTGGAAAGCCAACCAGGGTCTCCCAAAGTCTTAGAGTCGTTAATGCGATCCGCCCATTCCGTTAAAGGAGCTGCCCGCATCGTGGCCCTCGATGCTGCGGTTAATTTGGCTCACGTTATGGAGGATTGTTTTGTAGCAGCACAGAACCAAAAAATTACCCTAGAAGCCGATGGAGTTGATGTACTGCTACATGGAGTCGATCTGCTGCTAAACATCAGTCAGCAAGGGCAAAGTTGGGTTAAAGAAAATCGGGACGATGTGGAAACTACCAGATCGGAAATTTCTGCTCTGCTGACACCGGGTTCTGCACCAGTTAAAAGAGCCGAAATCTTGCCCTCAAATCAGGAAACTCAGGCAGAATCTGCTCCTGTGCAAAAACAGGAAATCGTGCTCAGCGCTCCCGGTACTATCCAAACACAACCAAATGGTCAGAATAACTTAGGTGAAACTCAATCAATTGTTAAGCAAACATCTAGCGATGTAGAGCAAGTCAAACCGGGAGCAGAACAGGGAGGGGCCTCTAGCGATCGCGTTGTACGAGTAAGCGCCGACAACTTAAATCGGATCATGGGTTTGGCTGGCGAATCTTTGATCGAAGCAAATTGGCTTCAGCCGTTTGCCGATTCCCTGACGATCCTCAAAAAACGCCAACTAGAATTATCTAAAATTTTAGATAATTTTCAGCAAACTCTGGCAGCCCACCACAATCAAGAAGCCACAAACTATTTAGAAGCAGCCCGCGCAAAGGAACGAGAATGTCGGCAGATTTTGAGTGATCGCCTGATCGAACTAGAATTATATGCCCGTCGCACCGGCAGTCTGAGCGATCGCCTCTACCAGGAAGTAATTCAATCTAATATGCGTCCCTTCGCCGATGGGGTACAGGGGTTTCCTCGGATGATGCGCGATTTAGCCAGGAAGCTGAATAAGCAAGTAAAATTTGAAGTTTTCGGCAAAGGCACGCCAGTCGATCGGGATATTATCAAAAAACTGGAAGCCCCCCTCACCCACATTTTGCGTAACTCCATCGATCACGGCTTGGAGCTTCCCGAAGAGCGCCTCGCCACCGGCAAACCAGCAGAAGGAACCGTGCGGCTAGAAGCAGCCCATAGAGGCGGAATGTTATCGATTACCATCACTGATGATGGTAGAGGAATTAACTTTGACTGGCTGCGCGGAAAAATTATTAATAAGAACCTGGCCACCCTGGAAATAGTAGCTCAGCTTAGCGAAAGCGAACTGATGGAATTTCTGTTTTTACCAGGATTTTCGACAGCCAAACAAGTCACCGAAATTTCCGGTCGCGGCGTGGGTTTAGATATCGCGAAAAGTATGGCGCACGAAGTTGGCGGCACCGTGCGAGCTAGTTCTAATCCAGGAAAAGGTACGACTTTTAACTTTCAATTACCCTTGACGCTATCCGTCGTTCGCACCCTGTTAGTAGAAATATCTGGCGAACCCTATGCCTTTCCTCTGGCACGGATTGAGCAAATTGTCAATGTGGACAAACAAGAGATTGCCTCAGTGGAAAATCGCCAATATTTCACTATGAACAATAAGAATATCGGCTTAGTAGCTGCCTATCAAGTATTAGAATTGAAGCAACCTCCGCCCCATTCCGACACTTTGTCTGTCGTCGTCATCAGCGAACAATCAGACTATTACGGACTGGTGGTCGATCGCTTTTTGGGCGAACACGATTTGGTGGTAAGACCGTTAGATCCCCGATTGGGTAAAGTTCAGGATATTAGTGCTGCTGCTTTGATGGGCGACGGTTCTCCTATCCTGATTGTCGATGCTTCTGACTTGATGCGTTCTGTCGATAATCTGCTTAATGACAGCCATATATTGAACCGTGTTGTTAGCAGTGCCGATCGGACTCTGGCAGACAGTCGCAAGACTATTCTGGTGGTGGATGATTCTATTACAGTTCGAGAAATGGAACGCAAATTGTTGCAAAACAAAGGTTACAAAGTTGATGTTGCAGTGGATGGAATGGAAGGTTGGCACGCAGTTTCCACAAATCACTACGATTTGGTAGTTAGTGATGTTGATATGCCCCGCATGAACGGAATCGAGTTTACCAGTAAGATCAAAAACAATCCCAAGCTGAGTTCGATTCCGGTGATTATTGTATCCTACAAAGACCGCGAAGAAGACCGCCTGCGCGGCTTAGACGCTGGAGCTAATTATTACTTAACAAAAGCAAGTTTTCAGGACGATACTTTAGTCAACGCCGTGTACGATTTGATTGGTCATTAGTCATTCATATACCAATTAAGTAGAAGGAAAGAAGGAAGAAGGAGGAAGACATACACAGTCAGCTTTTTAGCTGGTATTTTACGTTTAATTAGGTGGATGTACTTGCCAATTGCCAATTACCAATTACCAATTACCAATTACCAATTACCAATTACCAATCATATGAGAATCGCAATTGTAAACGACATGGTGATGGCAGTAGAGACGCTACGGCGCGTCTTGATGACAGTCAAAGACTATCAAGTGGCTTGGGTAGCACGCGATGGTGCTGAAGCAGTTACCAAATGCGCCGAGGATACCCCTGATCTGATTCTGATGGATTTGATCATGCCAGTCATGGATGGGGTAGAGGCAACTCGCCACATCATGAAGAATTCTCCCTGCGCTATTGTGGTAGTAACGGCTAGCGTGGAAAAAAATGGGTCTAAAGTGTTTGAAGCAATGGGATATGGAGCGTTAGATGCTGTCAGCACGCCTGTTTTGGGGGCTAGCGGCAACCCAGAAGCTGCCACAGCTTTGCTTGCGAAAATCGTGATAATTGGTAAACTAATTGGCAAATCCGGTGCAACTTCTAAATCTAGAACCCATACCCAAAGCCCTCAATCTATATTCTCACCCCTCGCCTCTCGCATTCCTCCCCTAGTCGCGATCGGCTCTTCTACTGGAGGCCCAAATGCTCTGGCAAAGATTCTTTCTCGCTTACCAGCAAGCTTTGGTGCAGCAATAGCGATCGTCCAGCACGTAGATGCACAGTTTACTCCCAGTTTGGTAGAATGGCTAAACGAACAAACACCCCTCACCGTAGAGCTAGCATCCGAAGGAAGTCGCTTGGAAGTAGGAAAAGTATTAATTGCCGGGACAAACGATCACCTGTCATTGCAACCGAATTTTAGCTTAAGTTATACAAAAAACCCGATTGATTATCCCTATCGTCCTTCGGTTGATGTGTTTTTCAAAAGTGTCGCTCATTACTGGCATCGCCAAGGAACTGCTGTGTTACTAACAGGTATGGGTCGAGATGGAGCGGAAGGGCTCAGTTTGTTACGCGAAAAGGGATGGCATACGATCGCCCAAAATCAGGCGAGTTGTGTGGTTTATGGGATGCCCAAGGCAGCAGTAGAGCTTGGTGCGGCGGCGGAGATTTTACCGCTGGATGCGATCGCTTCTACTCTAATTGACAGATTAGCAATGAGCCGTTAACTAATTCTTACTTTTTATAAAAAAAGTTCGGCAAGGGGAAAACTCATCGGCTTTAGCCATGAGATGTAAGCGGCACGGGCGGTTTTAACCGCCGTGAATCTTTCTTAATTCTT
>NZ_JAUBWA010000089.1:0-20643 GCF_036702825.1 Microcoleus sp. A003_D6
TTACATCCGTTACATCCGTTACATCCGTTACATCCGTTACATCCGTTACATCCGTTACATCCGTTACATCCGTTACAGAATCCGTTGCCGAACTTCCTTCTGCCTTAAATATTATGAAAGCAATTATGGTCGTGGGAACAACATCTCACGCAGGAAAATCTTTACTGGTTGCAGCGTTGTGTCGAATTTTTTCTCGGCGAGGCTGGCGGGTAACTCCGTTTAAAGGTCAGAATATGGCACTGAATTCCTATGTCACAGCCTCCGGCGGAGAGATTGGTTACGCTCAAGCAGTGCAAGCTTGGGCTGCGGGCGTCGCACCTTGGGTAGAAATGAATCCGATTTTGCTCAAGCCGCAAGGAGACATGACTTCTCAATTGATTGTCAAGGGCCGGGCGATCGCCAATGTGCGAGCATCTCAATATTACGAGCAGTATTTCGATATCGGCTGGCAAGCTATTCGGGAATCTTTACAATTTCTCAGTCAAGAATTTGACATGATTGTGTGCGAGGGAGCCGGCAGCCCTGCTGAGATCAATCTCAAACACCGCGATTTAACAAATATGCGGGTGGCAAAACATTTAAAAGCTCGGACTTTGCTGGTAGTTGATATCGATCGCGGCGGCGCTTTTGCTCACATTATCGGTACTTTGGAATTGCTCGATCCAGACGAACGGGCTTTAATTAAAGGATTCATTATTAATAAGTTCCGAGGACAAAAATCGATCTTAGATCCGGGGCTGACTTGGCTGGAAGAAAGGACGGGAATCCCCGTAGTTGGGGTGATTCCTTGGATAGACGAAGTGTTTCCCTCAGAAGATTCTCTCGATTTGCTCGATCGGCGTTCTCCCAATTCTCAAACCGACATAAATATTTCGGTCATCCGCCTGCCCCGAATTTCCAATTTTACCGACTTTGACCCCCTAGAGTCGGAAACTACCGTCACAGTCAAATATGTCAGCCCAAAAGACAATTTAGGCCATCCAGACGCCGTGATTTTACCAGGTTCTAAAACTACAATTTCTGATTTGCAGGTGCTGCGCCAAACAGGTATGGCAAAAGCTATTCAAAATTATTTAGTAGCTGGCGGTACAGTCATGGGAGTTTGCGGCGGCTTTCAGATGCTGGGAGAAAGTATCAGCGATAAAGAAGGCCTTGAGGGAGAAAAAGGAGAATTTGAAGGATTGGGATTGCTGCCTTTGAAAACTGCGATCGCACCCAACAAAATTGCCCGCCAGCGGATCGTAACATCTAATTATCCTCAACCGGGTTTGTCAGTTTCCGGTTACGAAATTCATCAAGGAAGAACGCAAATG
This sequence comes from Microcoleus sp. A003_D6, assembly GCF_036702825.1. NCBI lineage: Bacteria > Bacillati > Cyanobacteriota > Cyanophyceae > Oscillatoriales > Microcoleaceae > Microcoleus > Microcoleus sp. A003_D6. Next base: position 1,314 of record NZ_JAUBWA010000089.1, read on the forward strand.
CTAGAGTCAGATTTGACTCAACCGCTATTTGACGATGAGAGTTTAGGAATTGTCAACACTTCTCAATCAATTTGGGGCACATACCTGCACGGCATCTTTGACAACGGAGCTTGGCGGCGAGCTTGGTTAAATCACTTGCGCCAGCAGCGGGGACTCCGCGCATTGCCTACAGGTATTCCTAATTACCGAGAACACCGAGAAGCTCTGTTAGATACTCTAGCAGATACAGTGGAAAAGCATTTAGATATCAAGCATATTTTAGGTTAGAAAGAAGGAAGTTCGGCCACGAGCAATGTAGCGGAGTTAACGGATGTAAGAGATAGAAGGAATGAGGAAGTTCGGCAGCGGATTATGTAGCGGATTTAACGGATGTAAGTCGTAGGGTGCGTCGCCATAAACAATCCCTAACTAAATATCGACAATTGTACAGCGACGCACCTTATAAACAGTGCCAGTGTAAACAGACAAAAAAATTATTTTATGGCAAAATTTTGTAAAAATGGTATTATATCGGGAGTTAAAATTGAATGACAAAGATTGTTTTTTTACCGGATAACGTGACAGTGGAAGCTGAACCGGGAGAGCTTTTATTAGATGTAGCCAAACGTGCAGGGGTTTCTATTCCTACTGGCTGTCTCATGGGTTCTTGTCACGCTTGCGAAGTAGAAATTGATGGCGGAGATACGATTTGTGCTTGTATTTCCGGCATCCCTTCGGGGAAAAAGCAAGTGACAATTAATCTGTATGTTGACCCGACTTGGTAATTTGTTAGTTGACGGTTGACTGACAACTGACAACTGACAACTGACTAATTTTTTTGCCATTCTTGTTGTTTTTTGCGAGCGGATTGCAGCCATTTTTGGGATTCGGGATAAACAGTTGTCCCGGGTTTCACGGATTCTAATTGATTGATAATTTGTTGCAACTGGCTGAGGGAGTAACCGGGATTTTGAGAATTCACATTATTTTGCAAGTTGGCCAACAAGTTTTTAGCTGCTTGCAAAGCTGTTGCAGAATCTTTTTCTGCTTCCAGTCTAATCTGGGTAATTCCTAAATTTTTTTGATATTCAGCGAGTTTAGTTTGAGCGTCGAGATAGCCCGGGTTATCGACAGAAATCAATTTCAGTCTGTTAATACCTTCTTGCCACAATTCTGCTATTTGCTCCCACTCTGCGGCGGGATGGGGAGGTTTTTGGGAGGCGACGGCGGCGGAGAGAGCAAATTCTTTGGCAGCTTCAATTAAGTTGTCCGCACGCACCGATCCGGTGGCGACGCCGCCCATTGCTTGAAAGTCTCTTTCTGCTGCTTTCAGTGTTTTCTTAGCCGTTTCTCCCGCGAGGGTTTCGCCGGGAATTTGATTTAGTTGGTCGATCGCACTTTGCCAATTTACCGTCGCTTTCTGTCTGTCTGCCGCAGTTTTTGCTTCCTGATACTGCTGTTTCGCCGCCTTTAGCGTTTGTTCGACTTGATTTAACTGAGTAAAAGCATTTTTTTGCTGGAAAATTTGAGCTTCCATCCGCCCGACATTTTTGCGGGCGGCTTCAAATTCATCGACTGTAAAGCGCCAACTGCATCTAAAAAAAGAGCAGTACCTTTGTGGATAGTAACCTAAAAACCAAACCGGCAAAGCGTCGAGATGTTTTTGAGCCTCTTTTGCTTTAATTTCGCCCAAGTCAAAATCAGCGACAGCCGTGGCTTTGTTCACCAGTTGATCGGATTGTTCCACAAGGGCGATCGCCTGCCGGTAATTGCGATCCATACTCATAAAACTCGGCAGCAACAATATCGGCATTGTTTTCGCCACGGGCCAGCGAATCATCGGCAAAGGTAGGTTAATCAGCCAAATTATCCCCGCTGCACCACCCAGCAAACTCCCGGCAAAGATGATTTTACCGAACAATCCGGGCGGGCGGTTGGCTTTGACGGCAGCTTTGAGAGCTTTTTCGCTGAAGTTGGGAAATTCGTCTTTGAAGGTATCGCGGATTTCTTCTCTTGAGGCGAAAGTGCCGTTTTGCGATCGCAACTTCTCCAACCGCTTGATTACCATCCGTCGGTAGACATCACCGGCTAGACTATCAGCCGCCGCGCACTTGTCAACTTCGGCCCGCAAAATTTCAAAAGCTCGATCGGTAAGACGCGCCATAAAACTCACCTATTCCCTTTTAATTATTTTACAGGTTTCCAGTCAAAATAATTGTTAAAATATATAAAGCCCACATCAAATATCCGAATTAATTTCATGCCGACTGCTTTAATCACCGGTGCTTCTGGCGGAATTGGCGCAGCCTTTGCCGCCGAATTAGCCAAACGCCAGCACAATCTAATCTTGGTAGCTCGTTCCGAAGACAAATTGCAACAGCTAGCTGCTACACTGCAACAACAATTCAAGGTTCGGGCAGAAGTAATCGTGCAAGATTTGACCGCACCGGGCGCTGGAACTACTGTATTTGATACCGTTGTTCAAAAAGGTTGGACGGTAGATTTGTTGGTGAACAATGCGGGTTTTGGAGATTACGGTGTTTTTGCCGATCGCCCGCTTGCCAAACAACTAACAATGGTGCAACTAAATATTGTAGCATTAGTTGAACTCTCGCACTTATTTTTGCAGGGAATGCGGCAGCGAAAATCAGGAAGTATCATCAATGTTGCCTCCATCGCAGCTTTTCAACCGATGCCGTACTTGTCAATTTACGCAGCAAGTAAAGCCTTTGTTTTGAGTTTCAGCGAGGCACTTTGGGCTGAGAATAAAGATTTAGGAATTCGCGTTTTGTGCCTTTGTCCAGGGCCGACAGAATCGGACTTTTTCGCAGTAGCTGAATTCCCTAAATCTCTGGCATCCAGCAGCGGGCAAAAACTCGTTCCCGCAGCGGAAGTAGTGCGAGATGCTTTGAAAGCTTTAGACAAACATGAGTCTAATGTTGTGACAGGCGGATTTCCCAATCAAATCATTGCAAATATGCCTCGATTGATGCCGCGAGAACTGTTGGTTAAGTCGGTAGAAAAGGTGTTTCGGCGTAAGCCAGGATAACTGAATGCGGCCAGAAACCGGGTTTTTATGGAAATAATTCGTTGTCACCTTAAATCTCGTAAAAAACCCGGTTTCTGGGAACTCAAGGAAGTGGCGAGAAACCGGGTTTTTATCGAAATAATTCGTTGTCACCTTAAATAGACCTCTTGCAAAAATCCTTTTAATCAAATTCTGGAACGGGCAAGATGCCCATTCCACAAGAAAAAAAATTTTGTGGGATGGGCATCTTGCCCGTCATAGTTATTTTTGCAAGAGGTCTAATATCGTAAAAAACCCGGTTTCTTTGAACTCAACGATGTGGCCCCAATTACAAATATCGAGTTAACTGCACTCGATAGCGTTCTTTTTTAGTTACCATTACTTCCCCAATTTCCAATCTTCCCTTGCCCGTAACAGCGATTAAATCTCCAGACTTGACATTATAACTAGCTTGAGTAATGTCTTTCCAGTTAACTCGCACGTCGCCGCTGTCAATTAAATCGGCCATTTTGCTGCGAGACATTGCGAATCCAGCCGAGGCGACAGCATCCAATCTCATGGATGCTTCAACGGTTGTCATTTCTTTCTTTTTGGGTTCTCTAATTTTGAGTTCGCTCAACTCAATGCGGCGCGTTTGTACAGGAACCGATCGCACTTGCTGCAAACTCATCTCCAAATACTCTACCATCTCCGGCATGACAATGGCTTGCGCGCCCCGTTCTCCCAAAACAATCACATCGCCAGTTTTCTCGCGGACAATTCCCGTACCCAACATCGCCCCCAAAAAGTCGCGGTGAGAAGCTGTGTCGAACAAGAAATTGCCAGCAATCTCCACCGCAGCAACGTTAACGCTAGCAGAGTCGATCGCAATTTCCGATCGGGCGATCGCAATTCTTTGTCTTTCCGCCTGCGGATAGCCGCCCCAAGCCACTAAGTCCACATCACTCAAACGATTAAATACAATCTTAGCTTCCGCCAATTCTGGAGGCGACAGAAAATCAGTCAGAGTAACTTCCCAAGTTTTAATTGCTTGTTCCGCTTGGTCGATCGCCCGCGCCACAGATTCGCGGTTTTCAATGCCTTTTAACAGTTCTTCTCTTTGTAACATCAGTCAATTTTAGATTCTAATTTGAAATTGCCAAAGCTTGCTGTAACTAAAAAGTCTACTTTTTTAACAGTCACACTAATTTAATTATAGTCTAAAATCATCAAATAACGAGCGTATGATTTTAGTTGCTGGTAAAGCTGATATGGAATGAGAATTAAATAACTTACACTCTTGAAAGTGGGGAGTAGGGCTTGGGCGTCCCGCCCGCCCTTTTTGGACGGGCGGGACGCCCATCCCACAATAACAATTAAAACTGTAAGTTATTTAATTCCCGATCCTATGATGAGCACGATTATTAGACCTCTTGCAAAAATAGCTGGGACGGGCAAGATGCCCATCCCACAAAAAGTTTTTTCTCTTGTGGGATGGGCATCTTGCCCGTCCAAAAATTTGCTTAAAACGACTTTTGCAAGAAGTCTCTTGTACCAAATCGATGAAGTCTTCGAGTTAAAGTTTTTGCAAGAGATCGATCGAGTATGGCAGCAAAATTGTCCACCCAACTACTTATTTTTCTTCACCCGCAAATACAACTCTTCCATCGCCTCAATAAACGAACCATCCTTGTGCCAAAACTGTGGAAAATCTCCCTGTTTCTTCACCACGATCGCACTTACCCCACTTGGCGCTGCCACCTCAATTGTCTGCGGCAACCGCTTCGCACCATGCCAAAACTCTCTCAGGCTGACAGTTTGCGCCTCACTGGCGATCGCCTGCGTGTAATAGGAACCCACCGCCACAGGCTCAACTGCATCCGCCGTCAACTCCGCCGCCAGCGCCAAGCCCAAAGGCGTTTTTGCTAATTCGCGGTGCAGCACTTCCTTAGAAAGTCCCCGCAGTTCAAACAGTAAAAATGGATCTTTGTCCAATTCGGCCGCCACCAAATAATAAACTCCCGCAATATGTTTGCAGGGATTGCTATAGTCTGGGCAAGAGCAAGTAGTCTTAAAGTCCTCGCGGCTGCTGGGTAAAAGGTGCAATCCGAGGGGTGAGAAAGCATTTTCAATGTTGTCGGGCATTTCGTTGAGTAGCAGCCGGGAAATGAAGCTGGCTTTCGATGCCATTTGGGCGATCGCCTTTTGCCACTTTGCCTGACTAATCGGCTCAAACTCAATTTTAGTTTTGTACAGAGGCTCCTTATAAACCCCAAAATAAGGATTAACCGATCCCCTTACTTCTGCCATCACTAACCCATCATTCATTTTAAAGCTTTTTACCTTGCCGTTCCGCGCATAGGAACGTCCCCGTCCGAGTCGCCCAGAATCAGTAAATCTTTCCAGCGCATCGATAAATTTATTGCCCCACCAAGTCCGAGTAAATTGTGACATAAGCTGTTCTGCATTTAAATTGTATATTTCTTCGATGAATCTCAAAAATCCTCTCCCCCTCTCCCCCTCTCCCTCTCTCCCTCTCTCCCCCTCTCCCACTCTCCCCCTCTACCCCTCTCCCTCTCTCCCCATTTCTCCTAATCTAGAACCGCATTTTTATTCAGCCTAATTAACTTCTTAAATGCCTCATTATCCAACTCAGTTAACCACGACTCATCCGCACCAATAATTGACCCCGCCAATTTCTTTTTGTCCTCAATCATTTGGTCAATCTTTTCTTCCAAAGTGCCAATTGCCACAAACTTATGCACAAACACATTTTTTTGCTGTCCGATCCGAAACGCCCGATCCGTTGCCTGATCTTCCACTGCCGGATTCCACCAGCGATCGAAATGGAATACGTGATTGGCTTTTGTCAGCGTAATTCCAACGCCGCCAGCCTTCAGTGACAGAATAAATACCGAAGGTTCAGACTCTGGATCTTGAAACTCTGAAATCATCCGTTCCCGTTTTTCGCGACTGGTTCCCCCGTGGATGTAATAAGTGTTATAATGTAAGGTGTGTTTGATGTATTTTTCCAACGCACTTCCCAATTCTGTAAACTGCGTAAATACCAATAAACTTTCGCCTTCTGCTTTGACTTCCTCAATCATCTCGATCAGCCGTTCCAATTTGTGCGATCGCTCTGGTGTAAACTCACTTTCATCCTGCAAAAACTGGCGCGGATGGTTGCAAATTTGCTTCAGCTTCAGCAGTGTCGCCAAAATCATCCCCTTGCGCTTCATCCCTTCAGTGGCGTCAATTTCTTGTTCTACCTCTTTCACAATCGCTTCATAAAGCGAAGCTTGCTCGCGGGTGAGATTGCAGTAGAGTTTTTGCTCAACTTTATCGGGGAGATCCTGAATAATCGACTTATCGGTTTTCAGGCGCCGGAGAATAAAAGGTTCCACTAATTTTTTGAGCGCTGCCGATTGCGTGCGACTCGCATTTTTTTGAATCGGGATCTCAAACAACTTCCGAAACTGCGTTTCTTTTCCCAAATATCCGGGATTGAGAAAATTAAAAATTGACCATAAATCCAACAAGCGATTTTCTACAGGTGTTCCAGTCAGCGCCAACCGATGGGTAGCCGGCAACTTTAAAATCGCCTTTGTTTGCGCCGCTTTCGGATTTTTAATATTCTGCGCTTCATCAATTACCAATCGATGCCACTCAACACTGCTCAACAGCTTCTCATCTTTGCGCGCCAAAGTAAACGAAGTAATCAACATATCGCAATCTTGGACGGCGGCTTTAAATGCTTTGGCATCTTGCAAGCGCCCAGGGCCGTGGTGAATCAGCGATCGCAATTCTGGAGCAAATTTTTCCATTTCCTTTTGCCAGTTGCCAACTACGGAAGTGGGCGCAATTAACAGCGTGGGCAGCACCGCATTTTCGGTCTTTTTAGTAGTAGATAAAACTTCCCGTTCTTGCAATAATCGAGCAATTACCTGCGCCGATTTACCCAAACCCATATCGTCGGCAAGACAGCCATTTAATCCCAAGCTTTCCAAATAACTTAACCAAGAAACACCGCGCTTTTGATAATCCCGGAGTTTACCCTGAAACCGTACTGGATCTGCAATTAATTCGAGCCTACTCTTATCGTGCAGCTTCTCCAACATATCCGACAAAGCTTGATCGCGCTCCACCTCCAACTCTTCACTAGCTTCTCCTTGGGCCGTCAACTTCATAAAGTCAATTAGGCTGACATCGGGATTTTCTTCGCGATGCTTTTTCCAAAACTCCAGCATCTCCTGCATTTTATCTTTGTCCAGTTCCATCCATTGTCCTCGGAACTGCACCAGCGGTGTTTTGCTATTAACTAACGCCTGCCATTCTTGTTCGCTAACCCGTTCGCCTCCGATCGCCAATTCATACTGATATTCCACCAAGGAATCGGCCGAAAACAATCCTTTGCCCTTGATTGCAGCACTCTTGCTGCCCTTCCCTTTGACTTTCAGGCGAATCTTTGCCCGCTGCCGTCCCTTCGGCGTCCACCAAGCGGGGACAATCACTTTATATCCGGCATCTTCTAATACCCAAGCGGACTCGCTGAGAAAGGTAAAAGCATCATCTAAGCTGAGGGAAATATTAACGGGTTTGTCGGTTTCTAGCCCTTGCCAAAGTTGGGGATAAATCCGTGCGGCGTAGCCGAGATTTGTCAGCAAATGTTGCTCGAAGTTGTCGCCAAATTGTTTTTGCAACTGTTTTTGTTGAGTCGATCGCGATCGCCAATAATCGTGCAACGGCACTCGCAGAGATGGGTCTTTTTTAGCAGCAACCTGAAACTCTAAAACCCAAGGCTGTTCGGGGTTTTCGGGTGATTCTAGTTGAAAGCAGAGGGAGAATGAGTCAGCGGCTTGATTGCGCGTAATGCGATCGCGCCAGGTTTGCCATTGTCGGTATTGTTCAAGGCTTACTCGCGCAATTTTTTGTGTTTGGTTGAGGCAGATTTGGAGTAAAGAATCCGCAATTTTATTCTCAAAGGATGCTGGGATCGGGGTTTTAGTGACGATTTCGGCGATCGCGCATTCTGAAAAATTACGCAGCAACATTTCGCGATCGTAGAACTTTGGTGTATCTTGTAGCAGGATCTTCCGAAAACCGGACACGCAAACTAAAGGCATCCATTCAACATAGCGTGGTAAATCAGTTTCGTACTGTGTTGAAACAATTTCCCATCCCGGATAAATCTCAAAGCTGGGTGCAATTTTGGCAGGTGTTTTTGGAGTTTTTGCAGTTGTTTTTGTTTTTGTCTCGCCCGCTTTCTTACGCCCGCGCGTGGCTTTCTCAGCGGGTTCGGATGTTTCGATGGGTGCGATCGCGATCGGAGCAGTTTCTCGATAGCGCAGCGCCGGAATATAATGATCTTTCAGAACAATTTGCTTAAAAAATTGGGTGTAGTGATACCAAAATAGCAAGTCTGAACCAAACTGAACTTCTGCTAAATCGTAGAGAGCAAAAAAATGCAGATCGTTCAATACTTTAGTCAAACTGTGGGTGGCGATGGACACGCAATCGACTTCCCAATACTCCAACTCAAATGTTTCGGGTAACTCTGTCTCTAAATATCGCGCTAACTCTAAAGATGGTAACGGCTGGTTATCTGCTGTGGGGAGTAAAAAATACCGAGGGGCGATCGCGTATTCTAGCCCCATGGCACTTGTATTGCTGACTGGCGGCAGTTGAATCCCGGCTTCTTTCGTTAGAAACTCTTTTAACTGTGCCGTCTTCAATTGTCGGGGATGAACCTTAGCAGGCTGTTTTTTCTTTTCAGTGGTTTCAACCCAAATATAAAACGTTCCAGGTTGAATAAAATTCTCTTCTGTTTGAGGAATCCAAGTTCCGTGGAGGATTTTCATAGGTCATACCAAATGCAACCTTTGGCAGCCTATCATATCATGAGTTGGAAAAAATAACTGCCTCCAAATATTACAGGAGTTGAATGTCAACAGTAGACTTCTTGCAAAAATCCTTTTAATCAAATTCTGGAACGGGCAAGATGCCCATTCCACAAGAAAAAAAATTTTGTGGGATGGGCATCTTGCCCGTCCTAGTTATTTTTGCAAGAGGTCTAGTTAACTATTAACTGTCAACTGTTGACTGTCAACAAATAACTAAGTCTCTGTATAACCTTGGATATTTTCCGGTTCAAACTGCTGCAAAATATTGGCAGCTTTCCCAGTCAAATCATCAGTACCCTTAACCGCAATCAAAAATTTACCCGCATTCAAACGGTTGCGGTAGGGCAAAGCATCGCCGCTACCAAAAGCCATACCGCCCGCGCCTCCTACAAAAACACTGCCCATCGCAGCGGCGATCGCACCTAATACTCCACCGATCGCGTGATCGCCAATTTCCCCCGCCCAGGCGAAAGTTTTCAACTCAGTCATGAGACTGAAAGTAACGCCAGCAATAAAGCCAAAGGGAATCAGCCAAACAGCCATGAGTTTCGCTTGTTTCTTCGCTTGCTGGTTGGGGTCGATCAAGCCAAATTCATCAGCAGTTTTGTAGCCGCGGCCCAAAATACTTACCTGTTTCATCGGTAAGCCTTCTTTTTCGAGGGCGCAGTAGGCAGCTTCGGCTTGCATTCGATCGGGCAGTACGGCGATAAGATAATTCATTAGAAACAATTCCTGATACTTAGGTTTCAATACCCGGAATTCATTATAACCCGAAAAGACTTGCTAGCTAAGCAATTGGGCGTTTTTAAGACGATCGCCCAGAACGATCGCCCCGAAACCTAAAATATTTCAAGCAAAAACGGCCGGTCAAGACCGAATGCGGATACAATTCAAACTGCACAAAGACCAGCTTAAGCCCAGCAGTAAGATACTGCTCTAAGTTTAAGCCTCAACTTTGGGCTCGCCCCGCACTGGGGCCTATTTTTACTGATTCCACTCAATTGCTTGCTATGCCTAAAGTTCTAGTATCCGATCCGATCGACCAAGCCGGAATTGACATCCTCTCCCAAGTCGCGCAAGTTGACGTAAACACAGGACTCTCGGCCGAAGAACTGGTACGAATTATTCCAGATTACGACGCTTTAATGATCCGTTCTGGCACCCAAGTTACCAAAGAAATCATTGAAGCCGGGAATTCACTCAAAATCATAGGTAGAGCCGGCGTCGGCGTAGATAATGTCGATGTACCCGCCGCTACCCGCAAAGGAATTGTAGTCGTCAATTCCCCCGAAGGCAACACGATCGCCGCCGCCGAACACGCGATCGCCATGATGCTCTCAATGTCTCGCCACATCCCGGAAGCCAACGCATCCGTCAAAGCGGGTAAATGGGAACGCAACCGCTTCATCGGCGTAGAAGTTTACAAAAAAACCCTCGGTATCGTCGGTTTGGGCAAAATCGGCTCCCACCTTGCCGCCGCAGCCAAAGCAATGGGCATGAAACTCCTAGCCTACGATCCGTTTATCTCCACCGAAAGAGCCGAACAGTTGGGCTGTCGCTTGGTAGAACTCGAACTGCTGATGCGCGAATCCGACTACATCACCCTGCACATCCCCAAAACCCCCGAAACCCTGCACTTAATTAACGCTGAAGTGCTGTCGAAGATGAAGCCCACGGCCCGCATCATTAACTGCGCCAGAGGCGGCATCATCGACGAAGCAGCCCTTGCAGAAGCCATCAAAGAAGGCAAGATTGCCGGCGCTGCGATCGACGTTTACGAACACGAACCCCTCGAAGCAGATTCTCCCCTGCGGACTGTCGGCCAAAACATCGTGCTGACACCCCACTTGGGAGCTTCCACCGCCGAAGCTCAGGTGAATGTGGCGATCGACGTTGCCGAACAAATCCGCGATGTGCTGTTGGGGCTGCCCGCGCGATCGGCTGTCAACATACCGGGAATTTACCCAGACTCGATCGAAAAACTCAAACCCTACCTCCAACTCGCCGAAACCCTCGGCAACCTCGTCAGCCAGCTAGCCGGCGGCCGAGTCGATTACCTCAACGTCCAACTCCAAGGCGAATTGGCAAACAACCAAAGCCAGCCCGTAGTCGTCGCCGCCCTCAAAGGCCTGCTCTCCCAAGCCCTGCGAGAGCGCGTTAACTACGTCAACGCCAGCATCGAAGCCAAAGAACGCGGAATTCGCGTCGTCGAAACCAGAGACGCCTCGATTCGCGACTACACCGGCTCCCTGCACCTCTCGGCCAAGGGAACTCTCGGCGAACACACCGTGACAGGTGCAGTGCTCGGCGAAAGCGAAATTCGGATTACCAGCGTTGACGATTTCCCGGTCAACGTTTCCCCCACTCACCATATGCTGTTTACTCTGCACCGCGATATGCCGGGGATTATCGGCAAAATTGGTTCCCAATTGGGCAGTTTTAATGTCAATATTGCGAGTATGCAAGTAGGCCGTAAAATCGTGCGCGGTGACGCGGTGATGGTTTTGAGCCTCGATGACCCTCTACCAGAGGGGATACTGGCAGAGATCCTCAAAGTTCCGGGAATTCGGGATGCTTACACGGTAAATCTTTGACGGATTTTGGAGTTTAGATTTTGGATGCTAGGACTGATAATTGGTAATGGGTAATCGATCGTTGGTAATTGGCAAGAAAGCGGGAATTTTTCTATTAGTCAATCCTCATTCTTCACTCCCCAATTCCCAGTCTCCAGTTGCCCTGGGCCAATCTAAAATCTAAAATCTAAAATCTAAAATTGTTATGGCACATAGCTGGTGGGAAATTAGAATTCTTTGCGATCCGGCGCTGGAAGATATCATCTTTTGGCGTCTGGAACGGTTTGGCTGTCGGGGAACTGCTACTGAACTCAAAAGCAATTCCTGTCTGATGTCGGCTTATTTGCCCGAAGAACAGGCCCGATTGCTTGATTTGGCCGCTCTTTCTCTGTGGCTGCGCCAAGATGCTTTGTGTGCAGGTTTGCCCGTACCTGCGATGCAGTGGGATTTGATTGAAGAGGAAGACTGGGGCAGCACTTGGAAGCAGCACTGGCAGCCTCAAGAAGTGGGCGATCGCTTTTTAATTAATCCGGCCTGGCTGCCCCCACCGACTGATACCGATCGCATTATTTTGCGTTTAGATCCGGGTGTGGCTTTCGGTACCGGTGCTCACGCCACTACTCAACTTTGTCTGGAATCGCTGGAAATGCGGCTCGGTTTTGATGACAAAGAGTGCATCGTTGCGGATATCGGGTGCGGATCGGGTATTTTGTCGATCGGCGCGGTGTTGTTGGGCGCTACAAAAGTTTATGCTTTGGATACAGATCCTTTGGCAGTGCGATCGACCATCAGCAACAGACAGCTCAACCGCGTCAATCCCCAGCAGTTGGTTTCAGAACTCGGAAGTATCGATCGTTTGAAAGAAATGGTCGATGAGCCGATCGACGGTTTTATGTGCAACATTTTAGCAGAAGTAATCATCGATTTAATCCCGCAGTTTACAGCAATTAGCAAGCCCACTACTTGGGCCGTCCTCAGCGGCATTTTGCTCGATCAAGCCAAGCCAATTGCTGATACTCTCGAACAGAACGGCTGGATTGTCGCTACTCTGTGGAAGCGCCAAGATTGGTGTTGTTTTAACATTCGGCGGAGTTAACAAGATGTTAATTGGTAATTGCTAATTTGGAGTTCATGTTTCATCTTTCCGAAGTGAATTTAAATAAATCTCGCACTTGAAAGTAAACCGCGCCAGCCCAGTAAAAAGCATTCACCAAAATCAACAATCCTTTCCCAACATAAGAATTAACAAAACCAAAAACGCGGTAAGTTGACAGCAGCACTAACAACATTTCCACAAAAGAAACAATTGACCCGTAGTGCTTCCTATCCCAATAAGAAAACGGACTGATAAAACGGTAATTGCTGAACGGAAAAAAGTGCCGGTGAGCGTCGTCATTGTGGACTGGCAAATCTCCCAGAGAGTGCAGGATCGTGCTGATAAACAGAATTTGCACGCTTTGCCAGCCAAAGTAATAAGCAATTAGCAAACCAATAACCGCAAGGGGAATTGAATGAAACAGAGCCACAATATTTTGCACAAAAGGCTCATAATATGCTTCTGACCAAATTGTAGCTGCGGGCAAGCGAGCAATGTATTTCGCCCAAAAGTAAAATAAAAATATCGGAAGATCCGGCAAAATTCCGCCGATCGCAATAATGAGATTAGCTTGCGGCAGTTGCGGTTTGCCGAGAATTGCGAGATTGATAATAGCGTGGCTGGGAGTCTTCATAAGTAGGGTGCGTCAACTAGGATTATCTTATTCATAATTAATCAGATATGAGCTGACACACCCTACGTGTGAGATAATTGGCTCGTGCTACAAGTGAGGTTGCAGTCGATCGATCAACTGCGCCGCTTGCAATACTCCCTCAATGCGATCGACCTCAGCGCCATTTTTGAACAACACCAAAGTCGGCAAAGCATAAATGTGATGCTGCGAGGCCAACTGTTCGTACTTATCCGTGTCAATTTTGACAACCATCAGCTTTTCCTTCATCTGACCGCTGACTTGCTCCAAAATCGGTGCCATCATCTGACAAGGCCCGCACCAAGTAGCGTAAAAATCTACCAACACCGGCAAGTCAGATCCCGATAGTAACTCCTCAAAACTGCTGAACTGTTTTTGAACTGCCATAAGACAAAATAATTTTTTTGGTTCTGGCTCGATTTTAGTGCAAAATTCTCTGGTAGATTGCGAGGATACAATTATGGAAATATTGCCAGAGACTTTTCAGAGATTGCGGGGTCAAGTTGCTGTCGTGACCGGTGCCTCGCGGGGAATCGGCCGCGCCGTTGCTTTAGCCCTAGCAGCAGAGGGTGCTAAAGTCGCCGTCAACTATGCCAGTTCCAGCGCTGCTGCTGATGAGGTGGTAGCAGAAATAGTCGCTGCGGGAGGAGAAGCTGTCGCACTTGCAGCAGATGTCTCGAAAACTGACCAAGTAGATTTACTCACCAGTAATGTCATGGAAAAATGGGGACGGATTGACATTTTGGTGAACAATGCCGGCATTACTCGCGATACTTTGCTGTTGCGGATGAAGTTGGAAGATTGGCAAGCGGTAATTGATTTGAATTTAACCGGCGTGTTTTTGTGTGCGAAAGCTGCCAGTAAAATCATGCTGAAACAGCGAAGCGGCCGAATTATTAATATTGCTTCGGTTGCTGGGCAAATGGGCAATCCCGGACAAGCTAATTACAGTGCGGCGAAGGCTGGGGTAATTGGGTTTACTAAAACTGTGGCGAAAGAGTTGGCCAGTCGCGGGATTACTGTGAATGCAGTTGCACCGGGTTTTATCACTACAGATATGACTAAGGATGTCAAGTCTGATGAGATTTTGAAGTATATTCCGCTGGGGAGATACGGGGAAGTTGAGGAAGTTGCGGGGATGGTGAAGTTTTTGGCGGCGGATGCGGCGGCGGCTTATATAACCGGGCAGGTTTTTAATGTGGATGGGGGGATGGTGATGGCTTAGGATTTGGGGAGCTTTTTAACCGCAGATGCACGCGGATGAACGCGGATATTTGCGGTTAATAATTATTTTAAGGCGGCACGCAACTGACTGAGGACTTTTTTGTATTTGGCAATGCGTTGAAAATCTGCTTCTGTGGGATTGGCGATGCGACGAAGATCGAGGTTATGAGTAACATCAGCGATTTTGACTCGCAGTGCGATCGGGTTGGCAATCACACGTTCTAAATAAGTTGCATAAGCTTCTCCTTCTATTTTGGTAATAGCCGCGATCGCCTTTACTATAACTTCAGGAAAACCTTCGCTTCTAAATTGCTCCAATGTCAGTTCGGAATCTTCGACTGCATCGTGCAGAACCGCTACGATTTTTTGCTCTAGAGAATTTACATTTTCCATCACAAATAGCGGATGATCGAGATAGGGCTTACCTGCCTTATCAACCTGCCCCTCATGTGCTTTGGCGGCGATCGCGATCGCCCGTTGCAGTAATGATTCGTACTCTGAATTCGTATTTGACAACATTGTAAAGAAGTTCTCTATTAAAGTTTCAATCTCCTGGCGGGAAAAAGGTAGTGTGTCAATACGGTTTACTTAACACTATTTATGCCCGGAGATCCCCCTAAATCCCCCTTAAGAAGGGGGACTTTGAGAGCTTTCTTGTCCCCCCCTTTTTAAGGGGGGTTAGGGGGGATCAGCCCTAAGTGAACCGTATTGAGCTAAGAGTGAGTTATCTTCTAAAAATTATAGGCAATTGACGTTTCAAGTCGAGTATTAACAGATGTTTGATTTGTATTAATTGAGTGAATACTTGATAATTCTTTACATAAATATGTATTAATTTAGAATTTATTGCCATTCCCGAGCTTCCAGTTCCTGCTGAGGCAGCAATAAAGTGGCTTCGATTTCCTGTCGGATGGCCGCTGTCACTTCACAATTGCTGTGCAGACAATCGAGCAGAAGTTGATTGGCATTGTAGTAGGATTCCAGCACTTGCTGTTGAGCTGGACTAAACTCCCAGGTATGGTTAATATTGCGGTAATGGGCGATCGTCTCCCTCAACTCTTCCACCCAGGCAGAATAGTGTTTCTGCCACCAGTCATCCAGCCATTCTCGGTTTTGACTCGCAGATGGCAATTCGTCTCTCAATTGTTGCAAAGACTTATAAAATCCAGCATCCAGAATCGTCACCAGAATATTGTTGAGTGCCTCACTGCAAGCATGGGCAAAGGCAAAATCCTGACTGTGATTAACCGCACATTCCAGCAGCAAATTATCTAAGGCCGCATCTAAAAACATCCCTTGATCCAGGGTGCACGCTAACGCAAAGTGAGCCGCTGTATGAGGGCTTTGGGCAAGCGCCAAGTAAAACGCTCGTGAAGTGGCAACTTTGGGTTCTGTGGGAATCATCTGCGATTTTTGACTTGCCCACAGCAAAAATTCTTGCAGATAAGGGTCTTGAGCCACTAATACATCAATCTGCTGCTTCATCAACTGCACCAGCGAATCTGCACTGCGCAACATCGCAGTTGTTAACAAGAAGACTTCGCGCCAGTGCGGGTCAGTTATGTGACTGACCAACCCGGACAGCGCTTGCTCTAATCCTCCCAGATTGTGACTGGCAACAATTTTTCGAGCCGTGAAGTATTCTTGAAATGCTAGATAGGAAAACGAAAAAATTCCTCGCGCTCGTTCTGTAAGCAACCCATGTTGAGCCTCAATTGATTTAAGTATGGCTTCGCTTTCGAGTTGAAGTTCCTCTGGTTCTAATAATGTCGCACCTGGCAAATTCTGCAAATAATCCCCAATGTATTGTTCGATGATGCGTTGCTCAAAAAAATACTGTCCGTCTTCAAAGGTGACTGCCGCCAACTGACTCAGCAACCTGAGTTTTTGAGGTAATAAAAACCCTCGGTACACGTCATCGCGTTCGACTCCTTTGGCTTCATCCCATTTCCCCAGCAGCAAATCCAGTCCTTGCTTGTAAAACTCCGTGCGTTTAGTCGGAAATTTGTCTTGACCGTGAAACACCCAGCAAGCAAGATGTAGAAACAGGGGTGTGACTACCAGTTGGCGAAACTGCCAGTTTTCCGGCAAGTCCAATTTGCGCATAAACTGCATAGATTGTGCCTTGCCCGATTCAGGGTTGGTTTTGGCAAATTCCACAAACCACTTTTGCGCGAAGATGGTGATTTGAGCCTCGGTAAAGGGGGCAATTTCTACATCGGTAAAGCCTTGCAGTTGCAGTTTTTGGGCGGCGGTGCGGCAGGTGGCGACGAACTGATTTTTGTGATATTTTTCTGAGAACTTGCGAATTTCTTTCAGAACTGCTGTAATGTCCTGGTTGAGCACTTCATCCATGCCATCTAGCAACAGCAAAACTCTACCGGCTTTGAGTAAAGTTTCAATTACAGACGGATTGGGAATACCTGATGTGAGAAATGCCTGATGAATGTAATTTAGGATGCTAAATTTGCCATCATCTCTGGATTCTTCGGCAAAATCTCTCAGGGCGATGAAAACTGGTACTTGATGGGCGGCAAATTTGCCCCGATTGCACAGAATGGCAAGGTGTTTCAAAAAGGTGGTTTTGCCGACTCCTGGTTTACCTAATACCCTGAGTTTGGAGTAGGTTTCGACGGCTTGCATTCCTGGTATTTGTTTTTGGTCAACTGCGCCTAAGCCGACGCGATCGAATTCGGCGGGCTCTAAGTTTTGCAGGTCGGCAATTTCAAACCACTGTTGGCTGGCTATTTCTTCTAAAATGTTGACATCGACGTAGATGTCATCAATGCTGACTGGACGGCTGATGTCGAGTAATTGCAAGATGCCGCACTGGTTTTGAATTGTGTCGCGATATTGCGATCGCACAACTTGCACTAAACTGTCAATATTCCCAGAGGCAGTCTCGGCGGCGTCTCCGGGTTCTGGAAATTCAGCAGCCGGATGGTCGGCAATTTCTCGCCAATCTAAATCTAGTATTGTACAAATGGCTAAGAAAGTCTGGCGATCGACCCGTTGGCCTGTGAAAAAGCGCCCAATTGGCTGACGGGTCTTTAAGTTTACTTCCCCTGCTAGATTTTCCTGAGTCCAGCCCTTGATGGCAAACGCTGCTTTCGCCCGTTGAATTCCAGAAGTGGATGCTTGGAGCGATCGTTTTACCATAAAATAACAACCTCATATTAAGACTCAAAATTCAAATTTTTTCAATATCAAGCATTTTTATGATAATTTGTTATTCCCAGGATATAAGACAATACGGTTCAGATAAGGTTGTTTATTCTCAGAGATCCCCCTCGCATCCCCTTAAAAAAGGGGACTTTGAGTAACTTCTTGTCCCCACCTTTTTAAGGGGGGCTAGGGGGGATCGGCTTTAACTAAACCGTATTGGGATATAAGGTGCGCAGTGCACACCCTACATGAGAGTTAAAACGCAAGTCTTAAAGTTGTGGGTTTTTTGAATTCAGCAACGGTTCAATCTGTCGCCTTTGATACTGCAATTCGTCTGCTAAAGGCTGATAAATTTCGCGATCGCCCGATTCATTGCAATAATCCCACAAACCATTGTAACAGTGCCTGTCGTCATCCCAACCAGGATGGTTGACAATCGGATACAAACAGATTCCGTCTATCGGAACTCCTGCTTTCATGGCAGCCACTACCTCAGTGCACACATAATTAAACCAGACAGGTCTAAAATCGTCTTCAGTACCCGTTTCGGCTATGAATAAGGGGCGGCGGTAGCGATCGAACACTTCTTGCAGCAGTTCGCGAAACGGGCGGTACAGCTTGTCAGTGTATTTCATCGGCTCTTCATTGTGAATCCACTGATTGCGATCGTAATAATTCAACCCAATAATATCGAGATATTTTTCCTGGCCGCCGAGTTCGGGGCGAAAACGTCCCGCCAACATATCCCAAGCTTGATATTGAGATAAGCGATAACCTTCCGCCGCGTCTCGATCCTCCGGTTTGTCAGGATCGGCAATAATGTTAATTACGGGGTCAATTTGCACGATGCGGGTGCTGGGATTGACTTCCCAAACTGATTCTATCGCTGCGATCGCAGCTTTGATTAACTGGATTTTTAGCTCGTCTCCCCGCCCTTTGGCAAACGGATTGATGTAGGCGACATCGCCGCCTGCCCAAGCAATAAATGAAATTTCATTGACAGGTGTTACGAAAGGTGTTTGGTCTGTTTCCTCAGTCAGCACTTCCATAAAAGCGCGCACCATGTTTGCAAACCTGGACACAAATTCGGGACTGAAAATATCAATATCGTCTGGCCAGCCGTAGTGAAACAAATCCCAAATTACCTGCATTTTTGTGTCGCGGGCGGCGCGGATAATTGGCAGGGAACTGGAAAAATCGTATTTTCCGGGCGACTGTTCAATTAAGTGCCAGCGGAGGCCTTCGCGGACTGTGTAAATGCCTTGGTCTTGCAAGCGCTGGTAGTCGGCGACTGCAAATTTATCGTGGCCGGTGGCGGCTGTTATATCGAGGCGTTTTCCAGATTGTACTCTGTGGGTGGAACATTCAAATCCGCCCATGAAAAAACTTTGAAACATCGTTAAATAGTTGACAGTTGACAGTGGACAGTTGACAGCGAGGTTTTAAGATTCGTAGTAATGACTTTAGTATCGTAGGGTGCGTCGCCCTCGACTAGCTTCAACTCAAACCAAAAATCTCAGTAGCGACGCACCAGACTAAACAGTAAGTTACGTCAGACTTATGACATTATGGTGCGTCGTTCAGGAATCTTGGTAAATAGCTGGGATTGTGGCAGCGACGCACCCTACTTTTACTTAAATGCCCTCTTGATTCTTTAGTAGGGTGCGTCGCCCTCGACTAGCTTCAACTCAAACCAAAAATCTCAGTAGCGACGCACCAGACTAAACAGTAAGT
>NZ_JAUBWA010000089.1:20743-31687 GCF_036702825.1 Microcoleus sp. A003_D6
TGACATTATGGTGCGTCGTTCAGGAATCTTGGTAAATAGCTGGGATTGTGGCAGCGACGCACCCTACTTTTACTTAATACCCTCTTCATTCTTTAGTGTATTTAGCACTGAGTAATAGCTTGCGACAGCGAACTTTCTTCGGGAATATCCCAGCCGAGAGTTGCCGCAGCCATCACCTCTAGGGGAAACTTGGGAGTGCGATCGGCATACAGCAAACCGTTAGCTTCTTGGAAAGTATCGGTCAACTGCGTGTAACAAAATCCGCTGAACATTTCCACTCGGTTTACCACCTTCAACAGCGCGGTGTAGCGCCTTTGCAGTTCCTTCGTGTCGGACGCGCGCACGTAGCCCCAAACCCTGAAAAAATCGGGGTTTTCGCGGCCGGCGCAGGCGATGCCGCCGAATTCTGTCAGCATCATCGGCTGTCCTTGGTGCGGGTGGCCGTCGAGGGTGAGGATGCGCCCTCCCGGACGCCCGCGATCGAACAAATCGGCTAGCTGGACTTCGGGCCCGTAGCGCTTGGCTAGGGTTTGGGGATTGTTGTCGTAGTCGTGAATCGCCAGGATGTCGGTATCGATGCTTTCCCAGCCGTCGTTACCGATGACGGGGCGAGTCGGATCGAGGGTTTTTGTCAAGAAATACAGCGCTTGCACGTAGTTGCGGTGGGCTGCTGCTTCGACTAAATTCGGAACTCCCCAGGATTCGTTGAACGGCACCCAGACTACGATACAGGGGTGGCTGGCGTCGCGGTCGATGACTTCCGTCCACTCCCGCGTCAGCCGTTCAACGGCTTTGGGAGTGAAGCGGTAGGCGCTGGGCATTTCTTCCCACACTAAGATCCCCAGCACGTCGGCCCAGTACAAAAATCGGGGGTCTTCGATTTTTTGGTGCTTGCGGACGCCGTTGAAACCCATTGCTTTGACTAATTCGACATCGTGGCGCAAAGCTTCGTCGGAGGGGGCAGTCATCAGGGTGTCTGGCCAGTAACCTTGGTCGAGTACCAGTCGCAAATAGTAGGGGCGGCCGTTTAGCATGAAGCGATCGCGCTGGATGCTGACCGTCCGCATTGCCGTGTAGGATTTAATTTCGTCAAGCAGTTTGCCGTCGGCCCACAGCTCCACTTGTGCGTTAATTAATGTAGGTTTTTCGGGACTCCACAGCAGTTCGTTGCGGTAGTCGTCGATACCTGGGTCGGAGAGGGCGATGCGGCGGTGGATTTCGCCGTTGATGACTTCGTAGGTGTCGTTGACTAGCAGCAAACAGCCGATCGACAGTTTAACTTTAATTTGAATCCCCTCCTTGCGATCGCCCGCGACAAACGCTTCAAAACCGATTTCCCAGCGTTCAAACTGCGGAGTCCAGCGGATGCGATCGATATAAGTATGAGGCACCAATTCTACCCACACCGTCTGCCAAATGCCGGTCGTGCGCGGATACCAAATACTGTGGGGCTCTATTTGCCAGTCTTGCTTGCCGCGCGGTTGCTCCAAATCTTGCGGGTCGTCCTGGGCCCACACTGTCACCCGAGAAGGCCCGTTGAGGTTCACAACTGCTGTAATGTCTGCGGTGAAAGGAGTGTGTCCGCCTTCGTGTTGGATGACAAACTGACCGTTCACCCAGACGCGGGCGCGGTAGTCTACGGCCCCGAAGTGGAGGAGAACTCTGCCTTCTGTGTGGGGTACGTCAAATTCGCGATCGTACCAGCAGTTGGCGTGAAAATTCGTGTCGCCGATCCCGCTTTTTGCCGATTCTGGAGCAAACGGCACTTCTATAGTGTGAGTCCACTCAGAAATATCGATCGGCTGCACGCAGCGTCCCGCGTCGTCGTAAGCAAACTTCCACTGACCGTTGAGACAAATCCAGTTGCTGCGGCGCAGTTGGGGGCGCGGATAACCTGTTTTCCGTCCTTCAACTGTCACCTTAGTGTCTAGAGTGGAAGACTCTTCAATATCGCAATTTTCTAGTTCTCTACCTAACCAACTCATCGGCACATCTACCCAAAGTTATATTTATACGTTAGCGACTATTGCCCCGACTTGGACAAGTTTTTTGCTAGTTAATTTGCAAAAGTTCTGCACCTTAAAACAGCCTCATCTGAAGAAACTCTTATTTTAAAGTCATTAGTCATTAGTCATTAGTCATTAGTCAGAAGCAATAGTCCGGAAAGTTTTTAGGTCTTCGTCTCAAACCCTTGATTTTCCGTTGCAGCTCGATTACCCAATCGCCATGAAACCAATATTCTCCCGTTGGCAATCAAAAACTGTCCGAAGTTTTGAGAAGGAAGAAGAAAGATTTTCCCCTCGGACACTCGGACACTGGGACACTCTCCCCAACTCAAAACTCTAGTTTAGCTGGCAACACTTCGCAAACCTGCTAACGGTTCAGCTAGGTCACTTGTGAGCGGCAAACATTGAAATATTTGTTCTAGTCTCGTGAGTTCAAATAGCATTCTAACTTGTTCGCTCATGGCAGATATCAAAAGTATACATTCGCTGTCTCTAACTAATTTTACGATCGCCACTACAGCCATTAACTCCGCATTTTTCAGGAAAGCGATATTTGAGAAATCGAGCATAAGAATTTTGCCACCGCTTTCAATTAGGCGCTCTATTTCTTTCTGAAACTGAGGAAATTGAGATTTTTCCAAAACCTCATGAGACAAAATAATTTTAACTATAACTCTCATTTTTACCTCAACGCTTCTTTTAATTGTTACAGAACTTTTGATGAAAACCGAGTAAGGTGCTGATGGCGCACCTTACATTTTTACCCCCCATAACTGGCAGTTGGCAGCTACTTGCTAGCAGATTTTCCGTTGCCGTTACCGTTGACAGCAGCGACTTCTATAGAAGGTGTGGCTGGCATCTCGATCGCTCCATTCGAGGAGCTTAAAGTAGAGGCAGAACCGTTAACATTTTCCACCAATTCAATCACCGGCTTTGTAGTAATTTGAGTGTAAGTTGTCAGAGCTTGAGCGACAACTTGATCCATGTTGTAATACCTGTAAGTCGCCAGCCTTCCCACGAAAGAAACGCCCGGAGTTGCGTCAGCCAAAGCCTTATATTTCTTGTAGATTTCGGCATTTTCTGGACGCGGAACCGGGTAGTATGGGTCTCCCTCAGCTTGGGGATATTCGTAGACAATGCTAGTTTTTAGATGCTCTTGTCCGGTGAGGTATTTAAACTCGGTGCAGCGAGTATATAAATGCTCGTTCGGGTAATTTACCACCGGTGCTACTTGGTGTACGGGTACGTTCAGCGTTTCGTGCTTGAATTCCAAGGAACGGTAAGGAAGTTTGCCGTAGCAGTAATTGAAATAGGAATCAACCGGCCCGGTGTAAATCATTTCCCCGTAAGGAATAAAACCCTCAATCTCGCGGTAGTCGGTATTCAGCATTACCTTGATGTTTGGGTGAGAAAGCATCTTTTCAAACATCCGAGTGTAGCCGTGCAGTGGCATTGCTTGATAGGTATCGGTGAAATAGCGATCGTCCCGGTTAGTGCGAGTGGGTACGCGCGCAATCACTGAGTTGTCGAGTTCCGACGGGTCCATTCCCCACTGTTTGCGGGTGTAGTTGCGGAAGAATTTCTCGTAAAGTTCGCGGCCGACTTTGCTGACAACGACATCTTCGGAAGTGCGAATGTAATCCTTTGGTTCTGCTACTTTCGCGAAAAAATCTTCTACTTCAAAGGAGGTGAGATTCAGTCCGTAAAGTTGGTTGACGGTGTTGAGATTGATGGGAATTGGCAGCAGTTGACCGTCAACACTGGCGAGGACGCGGTGTTCGTAAGGCCGCCACTCGGTGAACCGCGAAAGGTACTCGAAAACTGGGCGCGAATTGGTGTGAAAAATGTGGGGGCCGTATTTGTGTACGAGGATGCCGTGGTTGTCGTAATGGTCGTATGCGTTGCCGCCGATGTGGTTGCGGGTATCAATTATCAAGACTGTTTTTCCGGCCTCATTTGCTAGTCTTTCGGCAATGACGCTACCTGCAAATCCTGCTCCGACGATTAAATAGTCAAACATTAAAACACCTCTGATTTTTGGTAAGGGTAACTGGTAATTGGTAATCAACAAGCGAGCATTGTTGAGTGTTAAGTTTGGAATGCGTGAATTGGTAACTCTTTAACTTCAACCTCAACATTACTAACTTAAAACTTTCATCCGGTCTTCTGCTTTCTGCCTTTTGCCTTCGATCGCACTTTCGATCAACCCCAGCATTTCGCCCCAGGTGTTGTCCCAAGAATTGTCTGCTAAAAAAGCGTCAACTTCGCTCAGCCACTTTGTGCGAACGTCCGAACTTTCGCTGAAGATTTCTTCGGCACAAGCAACGAATTCTGAAGAATTGCTAGCAATCCGAACCAAGCCGTTTACTCCGTAGGGTCGCACCACGTCGCGGATCGGAGTAGAAATAACTGGTTTGCCCGCAGCGAGGTATTCTGGAGTTTTCGTCGGACTAATAAATTTAGTCGATTCGTTAATCGCAAAAGGCAGCATGGCTATATCCCACCCGCCAAGATACGCTGGCAATTCTTGATAAGATTTGCCGCCGAGATAGTGGATATTTGGGTGAGTTGGCAGAGTTGCCGGATCGATTTTCACCACGGGGCCAATGATGACTAAATGCCAGTCCGGCCTTGCTTCCGCAATGCCCTCCAGCAGTTCGATATCCATGCGTTCGTCGATGACGCCAAAAAATCCCAAACGCGGGTGAGGAATGTCTTTTTGATCCGCCGGTTCTTCTGCAAGATTTCTGGCTGTGCCAAAGTGTTCTTTTTCGATGCTGCTGGGGAAAGCGTGAATATTTGGGTGCTGGTGCTGTTTGGCCTCGTAAAGGCTGTGTCCCCCAGTAAATACTACGCTGGCACGCTTTAATAGTTTGTTTTCATTTGCTTTTAGTTCCGGGTGCGCGCCTTGGAATGCTGACAGTTCATCCATGCAGTCGTAGACTACAGCTAGCGGCTTTAAGTGGTTTGTGAAACTGACAGCCATTGGTGTGTAATACCAGAGGATGTACTGGCTAATTTCTGCTGCTTGAAACAAATCATATAGCATGGCTTGCTGAGCAGTTTGTGCTGTTTCTTCGCTGATTCCTTCGCTCAGGTGCGGTACTATTACCCATACTCCGGTTTCGTGGATGCTGACATCAAGCCACCAATCTGTAGCCTCGCTCAAAATCGGTTCTTCTACAAAGAATACGCGGCAATTTTTGGCACAGCGACTCAAGAGATGTTGCGGACGCTGATAGACGAAATTCCACCGCAGATGAGACAGGCAAACTAAATCGGGTGCATCTAAAGCAGCAGTTGTTGATAAGTTGGCGCGCAATGCTGGCGAGGGAGCGAATTGAGATGGCGATTTTGCTGTATCTATCGAGGTAAATCGGATCTCCCACGATCGACCTTTATTGCTATAATTATTATTTACTGATTTTTGGGGCGGGGACATAATTAGCCTCGGGAATTTGTAAAGGAAAATTGGTTAGTGAAAATTGGTTAGTGAAATTTTTTCAATAAGACATCCTTCTCAGCAGTGTCTTACTGAAATTGGCAAGCATCAATCTGAGAATTTTTATTGACGAGCAAGAGCCGCATTCATTGGGCTAAACAAAGCAAATGCTTAGCTGCGGAAAAACACGCTTATCTGCTTTTTTCAGTAGTGAAATTTGGAGATAAGTTAATATTCTTAGACTTGCTATTGTTGCTAAATCTAACTCAATTTTTCTGCCATTACTTCTATCTTAAGGATGACTTCGATCTCAGGGCGCATCTAGCTTGCACGCTTGGTTCAAAAGCGGTTAAAATGCCGATCGACCTTGTAAAATGACTCTTAATTGGCAGGTACGGGGTTATACCATTTGAGATTTGAGATTTGAGATTTGAGATTAAAGGATTGGGAATGGCTGATGAATTAAGGGTTTGAAGCTTGCCTGCCGTTGCATTATTTTTTAAACAGGTGTTAAAATACAGCGAATTTTATTGCTTTATTTGGAGAGGATAGAAAATTTGCGATCGAGCTTTTATTGCCCTTTGCTTTGACAAACCTCGCCTTGTTTAAACTCATCGGATCGCAGGTATAGAAAATTTGTATCTTAATATACAATTTCTCTGCTGAAATTTATGACTTGCGATAGATTAATAAATAACAGTTTATGGAGTGCGGTTAACCTCACATCTTGCACCCTTCTCAACAATACCGGAGAAACCGCGTTTCTTGACAAAAAACCTACGAATTTACGCGAGTCTGCGACAATAGACCTCTTGCAAAAATATCTGGGACGGGCAAGATGCCCATCCCACAAAAAGTTTTTTTCTTGTGGAATGGGCATCTTGCCCGTTCCAAAATTTGATTAAAAGGACTTTTGCAAGAGGTCTAATAAACTAAGGTGATGACATTGGTGCTCGGAACAGGAGGTTAAAGTCACGCGATCGAGCACCAATCTCAATCATCTCTCTAAGGGTGGGTTCGCCGATATCTGCAATTCCCGTGCCAAATATTCAAGTAAATCCGCGATTAGAAAATAGCAGCAACTTTACAGTCGGCGGCTGTCAATTTTGGCGATTCCCCCTCCAAAGGCAAAATCTTGTACCGTCGAACTCTTTAAGAAATCGTGGGGGAAACCCAATTCAATTGCACTTACTTTGTCTAATCGCTTAATTTGTTCTGGGGTTAATTCAAACTCCAAACAAGCAAGATTTTCTTGAAGTTGCGCGACTTTGCGGGAACCAACAATCGGAATAACTTCGATTGACTGTTGTCGCAGCCAATTTAGGGCTACTTGAGAAGCAGGTTTGCCAATTTCGGCTGCTATACTGCTAACTTCGCCAGCAATATTGAGGTCGCGATCGCTAATTTTTCCCCGATCGGGTGAATTAAGCCGTTTGGCTTCGCCGGCGGTTTCTGAAGTGTTGTATTTTCCTGTCAGCAAACCGCCTGCTAGGGGGCTCCAAGCTGTGACGCCAATATCAAAGGCTTTTGCCATTGGCAGCAAATCTCGTTCGGGAGTTCGCTCTTTTAAGGAGTATTCTATTTGTAGGCCGACAAATTGCGTCCAGCCCCGGAAATGGGCGATCGTATTTGCTTGAGAAATAATCCAAGCCGGCGTATCGGAAATGCCGATATATAAAACTTTGCCCGCGCGCACCAAATCGTCAAAAGCGCGCATCACTTCTTCGACGGGTGTGGTAAAATCCCAAGCGTGCAGCCACAGCAAATCTATGTATTCAACTTGCAATCGCTTCAAACTGGCCTCTACTGCTTGCACCATATTTTTGCGGTGGTTGCCGAAACCGTTGATTTCGCCATTTTTCATGTTGAGGCTATACTTAGTGGCAACTACCCATTTTTCGCGATCGGCTGCAATGAAATCGCCGACATATTTTTCGCTAGTACCGTTGGTGTAGAGATTCGCGGTATCAATGAAATTGCCGCCCGCTTCTGCAAATATGTCGAACATTTTGCGGCTTTCGTCGTAAGAACCGCCCCAACCCCACTCTTCCCCAAAAGTCATGGTTCCGAGGCAGATTTCTGAAACGCGAAGTCCGCTGTGACCTAGTAGTTTGTATCTCATGTCACTCATCCGTTAGTTAATGGCTGCTAACAGTTTAGATCGAGGTTTGCCGAACTGTTGCCATAAGTCGGGGATGGCAGGTTTTTGCGGTGTGTTAGCGCGGAGATCGAGGTTGAATGTTTTGCCAAGTTAATCCAAGTTAATCACAGTGTCGTAGCACGGGCGAGGGTTCCGGGCCATCGCCCTGCATTTACTTTTAACACCACTTTTAACACCACGCAGGGGCGATCGGCTGACTAATGTATTTAGGATTACATTTATCAATTAAAATACAGTAAAATAGGTAAATTTTCATCTACCTTTAGACAGGTATTTTATGAAATGAGTTAAATAAAAAAATGTTATCTTACTATTCAGAAAAACCGACAGAACTAGAGAAAAAATTAATGTAGCTAAATTAACTTTTTAGCGTTATAGTGATTTACAGATTACAAAAACAAGGTGACTCTCTTGGCTGACATCGTTGATACCGCCGTTTCGGCAGGCTCTTTTACAACGCTAGTTGCTGCTGTCAAAGCCGCTGGTTTAGTAGATACTCTCAAAGGTGCTGGCCCTTTCACAGTTTTCGCTCCTACAGACGAAGCTTTTGCTAAGCTTCCCGAAGGTACTGTAGACGCACTGCTTAAGGACATTCCTAAGCTCACAAAAATCTTGACTTATCATGTCGTTTCCGGCAAAGTTCTGGCTGCTGATGTAGTCAAGCTGACATCTGCCAAGACAGTTGAAGGTTCAGAAGTGAAAATTGATGCTTCCAATGGCGTCAAAATCAATGATTCTACCGTTACAACAGCCGATGTTGCTGCTGATAATGGCGTCATCCACATTATTGATTCAGTCTTGCTTCCTGCGTAAGCACAGATTTAGATAGAGCAATACTATCTTGAGGGCGGTGGCTGTTGTTAGCCGCCGCCCTGTTTTAGTTGAGGTTTAAATATTAGACCTCTTGCAAAAATAACTAGGACGGGCAAGATGCCCGTCCCACAAAATTTTTTTTCTTGTGGAATGGGCCGGAGAGCCCGTTCCAAAATTTGATTAAAAGGACTTTTGCAAGAGGTCTATTATAGAGCAGCGGGAATTGGGCGATCGCACTCAGCTTGAGTCGGCCCCAAATTTGTCGCTGCTGGATTTACCGGCCCCACAGGTTGCAGGCAAACTGCGACAGGTACTGCGGACAAAAAATTTATCAAAAAAATAAAAAAGTACGCGCGTGCGAAGCTATCCCGTAGGGAATCGCGACTCGTCAGCAATTGCCGATAATTAGCGCCCCACTTATTTTGCACTCTCGGGCTGATTCCCGGTTGATGCGTAGATACCATGCCACCAAACCCAACATTTATCCGAGAAACGGGGTTGATGAGGCCTTGTCCTAAGTAAGATACAATAAGAAACACAAGGAAAGTGCGATCGACATTATTTGACAGTCAATGCTATGCAATCTACAACTCAGTCCGAGACAGAACTGGCGATGGACGCTCCCAAACACGGCTTACCCGTTACAATCATTACAGGATTTCTCGGCAGCGGCAAAACAACCCTGCTCAACCACATCCTGACCAACCAGCAGGGTTTGAAAACAGCAGTTTTGGTCAATGAATTTGGCGAAATCGGCATCGACAACGAACTGATTGTCACCACCGACGACAACATGGTTGAGCTGAACAACGGCTGCATCTGCTGCACAATTAATGAAGATTTAGTTAATGCAGTTTACAAAGTTTTAGAACGTCAAGAAAATCTCGATTATCTAGTAGTCGAAACAACTGGACTAGCCGACCCGCTGCCAGTAGCAATGACTTTTTTAGGCACAGAACTGCGCGACCTGACTCGTCTCGATTCGATCGTTACGGTAGTAGACGCGGCAAATTACAGCTTAGATTTGTTCAACTCTGAAGCAGCTTACAGTCAAATAGCTTACGGCGATATAATTATTCTCAACAAAACTGATTTGGTTGAGGAAGCAGATTTAGATTTGTTGGAAGTTAAGATTCGCGATGTCAAAGAAGGTGCTCGAATTCTGCGAACTGTAAAATCGCAAGTTCCCCTGCCGCTCGTCCTCAGCGTCGGATTGTTTGAATCTGACAAATATTTCCAATCTGAGGAAACTCCTAGCAGTCACGAACATCACGACCACGAACATCACGACCATCACGACCATCACGAACATCACGACCACCACGACCACAGCGACCACGAACATCACGACCACGGCCATCACGACCATCACGGTCACGACCACTCCCACCATTTAGAAAATGACGGATTTACCTCAATTTCTTTCCAGAGCGACAAGCCGTTTTCTCTGAGGAAATTTCAATATTTCTTAGACAACCAACTGCCAACAAACGTGTTTCGCGCGAAAGGGATTATGTGGTTTGAAGAAAGTCCCAAACGGCATATTTTCCACTTGAGTGGGAAGCGATTTTCGATGGACGACGACGAGTGGAAAGGTGAGCGGAAAAACCAGCTTGTTCTCATCGGTCAGGGTTTGGATACCGAGAATTTGCGATCGCAAATCGAAAACTGTCTTTGTATGCCTTCAACCAGTCGCGGTAAAGGTTTTGGGAAAAACTAAAGGTTGAAAATTAAACAGAACAGACGTGCGCTGGCTAGAAACCAGGTTTTTTCGTCGAGACTTCGCGGTTTTAACTTATATCTTGCACCACTCTCAATTAGCCAGGAACAGGCAAGATGCCTGTTCCACAAGAAAATATAATCTTTGTGGAACAGGCATTTTGCCTGTTCTTGAGTATGGTGCAAGATATAAGTTAAAACCAAAATTTATCCGAGAAACCGGGTTTCTTTTTATAATTCCTATTAAAAAGGTAAGTTTACCTTTTGATTTTTAGTTTTAAATTTAAGCATTTCTAATTTCCCATGCGAGTCATTATCCAGCGAGTCAAATCATCTCAAGTCGAAATTGACGATCGAATTGTGGGCAAAATTGGCCGCGGACTTAATTTGCTTGTAGGTATTGCAGACACCGACACCGAAGCAGAACTCGATTGGATGGCTCGCAAATGCCTAGAATTGCGTTTGTTTCCCGACTCAGCCGGGGATACCGGCCGCTGGGACAAGTCCGTACAAGACATCGGCGGCGAGTTGCTGGTTGTGAGTCAGTTTACGCTCTACGGCGACTGCCGCAAAGGTCGCCGTCCTTCCTTCGATCGAGCAGCGCCTCCTGAAAGAGCAGAAATTTTTTATGCTAAGTTTGTCGAAAAGTTGCGCCAGAGCGGCTTAAAAGTCGAAACAGGCGTGTTTGGAGCGATGATGCAAGTCTCTATAGATAATGACGGGCCGGTAAACTACCCGCCACTAAGCTAACGCTATAGTGGGGGCTTTTGGTAGCCCTTGAGCGATTGCACAAGACAACAACT